>JBGUTM010000001.1:0-5935 GCA_045133075.1 Alistipes sp.
TTATAGTAGCGGCACTCGGGGGCATAGCGCATCATATCGGGGAAGTAGCGACACAACTCCGCATCCTCGATATCAATCAGTCCAAAGCCCTTAACGCCTGGGGTGTCGATAATCGAGCCACCGCCGGTGAGAGGATACATCGTTGAGAAGGTTGTGGTATGACGGCCCTTGTGGTGGCTCTGCGATATCTCGCCTGTGCGCACATCGAGAGTCGGCTCCAACGCGCCGATAAGGGTCGATTTACCCACGCCCGAGTTGCCCGCAACGAGAGTTGTGCGACCCGCAACCAAATCCTTAACGCGCTCGAGACCCACGCCAAACTTAGCCGAGATCTCGACAACCTCATATCCGGCACCCTCGTAAGTTGCACGAAAGGCCTCCACCTCCTCGCGTCTATCCTCCGCAAGGTCAATCTTTGCCAGCAGGATGGTTGCCGGAATCGAGTAGGCCTCGCAGGTTATCAGAAATCTATCGATAAACTCGGGGGCCGTGCGCGGCGAGGTGAGGGTCACCACCAACATTGCGCGGTCGATATTCGAAGCGATGATGTGCGACTCTTTCGAAAGGTTTGAGGCACGGCGAATGATATAGTTACGGCGCGGAACAAGTTCCTCGATAACAAAGTCATCGCCCTCAGCGGTGAAGAGCACCTCATCGCCCACAACAACGGGATTTGTCGAGCGCACACCCTTCAGGCGCATACGGCCTCGGATACGACACTTGCAGATAAAGCTCCCCTCCGACAAGACATCATACCAACTGCCCGTGGCGCATATTACCACTCCTTTTTGCAATGTATCAGACATTTATATTATCAACTGTTTTCTTAACCGTTTTCTCGAGAGCCTTACCTGCCTCATCTATATCGAAGAGGTCGAACACCTCCATAGTACGACATAGCGGACGGAAGAATATGGTCTTGTTGAGTTTACTCTTTTCGACAAAGCGACCTCCGGCATTGAGCGAGTCGAATGCCGAGCAGAGAATACCCATAATCAGAGCTACCTTCGCGGCCGAAATCAGGGCTCCGAAAATAGAGTCAAGCACACCCAATCCCACAAATGAGAAGAGCTTCTTGACCACGCGCGAGAGCACTGCCAGCGCAATCAGCACAACAAAAAATATCACCAGAAAGCCTACGGCCTTGGTATACTTTGCCTCCACGTTGAACATAGCTCCCACCTCGGTACCAAATGACGAGGCGAGCCAGATGCCGCCGATGATGGCGACAATACTGCAAAACTGGATTGTCAATCCCTTACGCCAGCCATTGACCAGCGCGATAAGCAACAAAACGCTTACTACTATATCAAATATACCCATAACATTGTATAATATGGGTACGAAGTTAGCATATTTTTTCGTTTATTCCTATATTTGCACTATAATTCGAGATGTTATGAAACGATATGTACTTATCATATTGGCCGTTATGGCCGCATTTTCGGTAGATGCCCGCGAAATATATTCGCTCAATAACGACTGGCGATTCTTCTTCAAAGAGGAGAACTCGAGCGATGGTGCCCGATATGTCAATATCCCCCACACCTGGAATCTCGATGCACTGACCGGGGCCCACACCTACCGACAGACCACAGCAAGCTACCTGCGCGACCTCTACATTCCGGCAGAGTGGAGCAACAAACGTCTCTTCCTGCGCTTCCACGGCGTGCAGAGCGTGGCTGATGTCTTCCTCAATGGCGAACACTGTGGCGAACACTGCGGAGGTTGGACAGCCTTCACCTTAGAGATTACCGACAAGGTGCGTTTCGATGGCGACAACTCGTTGCACGTAATGGTGAGCAACGCCTACCGCAACGACATCCTCCCCACCTCGACCGAGATGAATATCTATGGCGGCATCTACCGCGATGTGGAACTCATCGTTACCGAGCCGACAACCATAACACCGATGTTCTACGGCACAGACGGAATAATGATAAACCAACATAGCATCTCACGCGAGCGTGTCGATGCCGAGGCAACCGTCTACCTCACCTCGACCACCGAGCCCACCTGTAATGTCACCCTCTCGGTGGTAGGCCCCGATGGATATGTCACCGTCAAGAAGAGTCTTCGCGCAAAGACCGATGGCAAGGCTGTGAACATCCCATTTGCCTTCGAGACGCCCGAATTGTGGTCACCCTCATCTCCCAAACTATACGATGTGCAGGTGATTGCAGGGCTCGACACCGTCACCGTTCGCACCGGCTTCCGCAAGGTTGAGGTCTCGGCCGACAAACACTTTATGCTCAACGGACGCACCCTGCCTATCCGTGGCGTGGCACTCCACCACGACCGCGCAGTTGTTGGCAGCGCATTATTGCCCCGCCACAGTGCCTCCGATGTAGCTATGATTCGCGATATGGGAGCAAACGCCCTGCGCTCGGCTACCGCACCACACGCACAACACCTCTACGATTGCTGTGATGAGCAGGGTGTACTCGTTTGGGTGGACTTCCCTCTGACTCAGGCTCCATTCTTGAGCGATATCCCCTACTTCTCGACCCGCCGATTCGAGGATAACGGACGCTTGCAGGTGCGCGAAATTATCGCCCAGAACTACAACCACCCCTCGGTGGTTATGTGGGGCATATTCTCGTTGCTCAAGCCTCGTAGTGAGAAGATTATCGACTATGTCAAGGAGTTGAACGCGCTGACCAAGAAGCTCGACCCCTCACGTCCCACGGTGGCGTGTAGCAATCAGGATGGCGATATCAACTTCATCACCGACCTGATCGTTTGGCAGCAGAGCCTCGGGTGGGACAAGGGTAAAATCTCCGACCTGAAGATTTGGCAGGAGCTGCTTGCAAGCAAGTGGGGACACCTCTGCCAGGCAGTGGCATACGGTGCCGGCCGCACCGACATCGAGCCCACGGACGCCTCGGCTCACACCAAGTATCAAGGCAACTCCACCCCCGCAATCTGGCAACGCAACTTCCACGATGGATATGTTGCAGAGTTGGCAAACAACACCATATTCTGGGGCACCTGGCTCAATAATATGTTCGACTTTGGCTCTACACGCTACCCCTCGGGAGTTATGGCGGCAGGAGTTGTCGAGTTGGACCACCACACACCAAAGGATACCTACTATCTCTATCGTGCATTGTGGAACCAGACCTCGCCCACGCTTCACCTGAAGGGCAAGACCAACCAGTATCGTTCGCGTAGTGACCAGCGAGTAAAGTTCTACTCTTCGGTCGCCGAGCCAACACTCTTAATCAATGGGGATACGGTAAAGACCACCTGTGTAGGCCCGTGTCAATACGAGAGTGAGGTGTTGCAGATGCGCGGACACAACTCCATAGAGGTCACTGCCGGCTCATTGAGCGACAAGATGTCCCTTACAATCGGCAACGTCTTAAAAAGTCGATAGCGGCAGGCCCCTCCGCAAAGAGCAGGTCGATAACCGAAAGATTAGGCTCGAAGGGGTAACGATCCGAGAAGAGTTGAAAATAACGGGGGGAGTCGAAGAGGCTCTCCCTTCGCTTTATGCGTAAATCCACATCTCCCTCCGCAGCCTCGACATAACTCTCCGAAAGATGCAGTTCACCCACGATGCCGACAAGGCGCATCAGCAACTTGGTAAGAGCGGTATTATACTCGACCAGCGTGTCGAACTTTTCGGTATAGAAGCTCTCGAAATAGGGGGCATAGTAGTCGAAATAGGGAGATGAACGATAGGCCGAAAGTAGCGCAATCCAATGCTGGTGCTGCCAACGCTTCGAGTAGTCGAGGCGCACCTTATGCATCGGCGTTCTCGGACGATTGGCATTGACCACGTGCACCGAGAGGGACATAACTCCATTCGCAGTCATAATCTGTGCACGGTTACGTTCCGAACGCTTGATGTAGTGTTCGTGAATATCTACCACACACTCTTCACCGTGTTGTGCCAGGTGTGCAAAATACTCTATCGAGCCGAGATATGTTGAGGGTAGGATTACCATCCTTTTAATTGATAATTGACAATGGATAATTAGTAATTAAGGCCTCTTCGAAACATTTTCAACAAGGGCAATAGTGATGACAGAGAAAGCACTCTAATTTTGAATTCTTCGCTCCGGCTCAACCCAGTTTCCATCGGACTTAATCAAGGCGATAAGATGTTCGATAGCCTCCTCCTGCGGGATATTGCGCTCGACAATCTCACGACCGCGGTAGAGGGTTATGCGCCCCGCCGCCGCACCGACATATCCGTAGTCGGCATCAGCCATCTCTCCCGGGCCGTTCACGATGCAGCCCATAACGCCAATCTTGAGGTTCTTCAGATGCGAGGTCTTCTCCTTGATTTGGGAGAGGGTTGTTTCGATATCGTAGAGGGTTCTTCCGCAGCTGGGGCAGGCGATATACTCGGTATGCGAGAAGCGCACACGCGCCGCCTGCAAGATAGCAAGCTCCACCTCGCGCAACTCCTCATCGGCAAATTGCGGAGCCTCGATGCGCAGGCCATCAGCCAGTCCATCAATAAAGAGTACACCCAAGTCGGCTGCCGCCTTGACCGCCACAACCTCGAGCGAGGGGTCGTCATATCGGCGAGTGATGGCTACGGGTCGGTCAGTGGCCATATTGAGTATTGCAGCACGCAACTCGGCGGTCGGATTTGCCGACAGCGACTCTATAATGTGGAACTCATCGGTAATCTCGTCTCTCACCACAGGGGTCTGCACACCACTGCGGCGGCGATATTCGGTTGGCGAGTATGCCGAAGCATCCGCCACAGGGAACTCACCTTCACGCGAAGCGAAGTAATCAACCAACATCTTCGCCACGGGGACCTCATTCTCGGGGGCCTCAGTGAGCGATACGCGGATAGTATCACCGATGCCGTCTGCCATAAGCGCACCTATGCCAACAGCACTCTTGATACGACCCTCGATGCCGTTGCCGGCCTCGGTAACGCCCAGGTGAATGGGGTAGGTCATACCCTCACGCTCCATAGCCTCGACCAGCAGACGGTAGGCATAGACCATAACGCGGGTATTGCTCGACTTCATCGAGACCACAACTTGTGAAAAGTCCCTATCTCGGCAAACCCTCAAGAACTCCATAGCCGAAGCGACCATACCCTGTGGTGTATCGCCCCACTCATCGAAGATATGCTTGGCGAGCGAGCCATGATTAACGCCTATGCGCAGGGCGACACCCCTTTCACGGCACTGCTCGATAAGAGCCTCCAGCTCACCATTCGAGGTACGGTAGTTACCCGGGTTGATACGCACCTTATCAACATAACGAGCAGCGATGGAGGCCACCTCGGGGACAAAGTGGATATCTGCCACCAGGGCCGTGCGATAGCCATCGGCACGCAGGGCGGCCATAATGTTTTCGAGGTTTTCGCCCTCCTTGCGACCCTGCGCCGTGAGACGCACAATCGGGGCCCCGGCATCGGCGATGCGCTCAATCTGTGCAACACTTGCTGCGGTGTCGGCCGTAGCGGTATTAGTCATTGACTGCACGGCCACGGGGTTGTTTCCTCCAATGCAACATTCACCAATCTGCACCTCGGAACTCTTTCGGCGTATAAACTTGCTTAAATTCATACTACAAAGATAGTAAAACGAACTTAAAAGCGGAAAATAATTTTGAATTTTGAATTTTGAATTTTGAATTTTCTTACCTTTGTAAGAACTATGGCAGAGTTTCTCGATAACGGACTGAAATTTGTTGCCGGTGTGGGCGAAGTGCGTGCCAAACTTCTCGAAAATGAGTTGGGCATACGTTCTATGCGCGATATGCTCTACCACTTCCCGTTCCGCTACATCGACCGCACAAAGGTCTACAAGATGGGCGACATCTCGGAGGCAGCAGCTCTGGCATATGTTCAATTCCGTGCCCGAGTGACGGGCATCAGCTATGCCGGCACGGGTCGCAAACGCCGCTTCTCGGTCTATGTCTCTGACCCAACAGGCTCGGCCGAGCTGATATGGTT
>JBGUTM010000002.1:0-4589 GCA_045133075.1 Alistipes sp.
TTGCGGTGCCTACGGCGCGTAGTTTAATGGCTATAATGGGTTTAGGGAGTTTATAGAATAAGGAGCTTAAGGATTTTGTCATTAGACCGTCCTGCTACCCCTAACGTCTTTAATAACCTTTAATCCCCTTTAATCAAACCACACAAAAAACAGTCCCCCTGTTTTAGAAGAACTGTCCATAAAACGGAAAGGTCATAGCCAATGGCTAATGACATCTTCTTATAATGAGCCTATAAGCTCGTAGTCTGCTTGGAGTTGTGCTCGTAGTTCGTCCACTGAGGCAAAGCGTCTCTCATCGCGTATTTTACGTATAAGGCAGACCGAGAGCCTTCGTCCGTAGAGGTCGCCCCGGAAGTCGAAAATATGCGTTTCGAGCAGGCGGCACTTGCCATCCACCGAGGGACGCACACCCACATTTGACATCGCCTTCCACTCGCGGCCATCAATACTAACACGCGAGAGGTAGACTCCGTTCTCGACATCCACACCGCCAACCTCCATATTGGCTGTCGGGAAGCCCATACGACGTCCGAGTTTCGCTCCGTGGATAACCTCACCCTCAATAGTCAGCATATCAGACATTTTCGGTTAATTTCTTGACCAATGAGAACTGCGAGAAGAACTCCTTGGCGAAGACGCGCAGCACGGTATAGGCCGGAATCGCCAGAAGCATACCCACGATTCCTGCGGCCGAGCCGGCAATAAGGATTACCAGAAAGACCTCCAGCGGATGGGCCTTCACGCGCGAGGAGTAGAGTGTCGGCTGCAATACAAAGTCATCCAAACCCTTGACCGTAAGCAGTGTAGCCACAATGACAAGCATTGTTGCACCAACCGTATAGCCACTAATCGGTGTTACGATGCCTACAAAGAGCGAGGCGATACCGCCCATCACCGGGCCGGCGTATGGGATGACATTCATAACGCCCATAATCAGTCCGATGAAAAAGGCATCCTCGACCGTCATACCGAAGATAATCATCACTACCGAGATAACCACCATAATTATCACGCTCTCGGCCAAAAGTCCCGAGAAATAGCGCGACAACAAAATGGTAACCTTATCGAGAGCTCGCTCGACATTCTCCTTGTATCGTTCTGGGAAGAGTCCCTTAACCATCGCATAGAAAAGTCCATCCTCCTTGAGAAAGAAGAAGGTGATAAACGAAATCGAGAAGAAGGCGATAACAAACGACATTCCGACATTGATAATCGAAGAGAAGGCGGTATTGATGGTATTGTAGTCCACCACATTTCGTAACGAGTTGGCCAGCACCTCCGTAAGTGAAAATTTCGTATCGGGCATCACAAAGAGCGAATGTAGGTAGTCCTGTGCACGAGCTATCGGCTCCTCAATACTCTTCAGTACCGATCTAAAATCGAGAGTCGAAAGTTCATATACCTTATTTGCCACCAGCGGAACAAACAGAGAGAAGGCGGCAATGAAGACAACCCAGATGGCCAGCAGAGTGACAAACGCAGCCAACCAACGAGGCAGACATCTTTTGCCCAATCTAACCTTCACGATTTGGTTTACCAAAGGACGGCCCACAATAGCGAGCACCGCCGAAACGAGAATATAGATGACCACCGAGCTGAAATACCAAACCAAATAGAGGATAAGGGCAGTAAGCGCAAGCCCTGCCACATATCTCCACATAGATTTTCCGGACGTATTCATACTCTATGATCTCTATTTGTGAAGTCGCGCAATAGGAGTCTGGGTTCCGACAACCTGGTCACCAATCTCCACCAGCAACTCGCTATCCTTCGGAATAAGTATATCAATACGCGAGCCGAACTTGATAAATCCACACACATCGTTCTGATTTACCTGCTGACCCTCCTTCATATAGGGCACAATACGGCGGGCTACAAATCCTGCTATCTGGCGGAAGAGCACCTCCTCACCATTCGAAGTCTCGACAACAGTCGTGGTACGCTCATTCTCGGTCGAGGATTTAGGATGCCACGCTATCAGGAAGCGACCCGGGTGATACTTGAAGTATTTAACGAGTCCCCCCACGGGAAACCAGTTCATATGGACATTGGTCACAGACATAAATATCGAAATCTGCATAACCTCTGCGCCACCAAAATACTCATCCTCATTGACCACCTCGGTAACAACAACACGACCATCACACGGCGCAAAGACCAAAGCCTCATCGTGAATCTTCACGCGGCGAGGCTCGCGGAAGAACGAGACGATAAGAAACCAGAAGACCAACAATACTGCCGCACTCAAGCCCAGCAGAACGATATCTTCGTGCTTATTGAGCAAAAAATAGATAAATCCCCAGATCGCGAGGCAGATAACGCCCGAGACGAAGATTATTCTGTATCCCTCTTTATTTATCTTCATAGTGTTTGAGTTTTGATTACAACATTATAAGCAGGTATGCAAATACAAACGGGCTCGAGATGAGCAGAGCATCGAAACGATCGAGCCACCCTCCGTGTCCGGGGAGTATCGTACCCGAATCCTTCATATCGACCGAGCGCTTGAACATCGACTCGACAAAGTCGCCGGCCACTCCGGTAACGGCCATCACGGCAGCCAAGCCACCCCACAGCCATAGATCGGCACCAAGCAGCCAAGCCACTCCGACACCTACTCCAATCGCACCGACAACGCCTCCGACAAAGCCCTCCCACGACTTGAGGGGAGAGATACGCTCACACATACGATGACGGCCTATCGAGCAGCCAACAAGGTAGGCAAAGACATCATTCGACCAGACAATAAGTATATATCCGAGCATAATCCACGGATTCCAAACGCCTCCGCCGAGCAACAACGGCACAAAGAAGAGCAGTGCCAATGGCAGAGCCGCGTACATCACTCCTGCAAAGGTCATTGCAACATTGGCAATCGGATTGGGACGATTGCGCGCCATCTCGCAGATAAAGATTGTCGGCACCAGCAACAACATATAGAGACCCAGGGTATAGACCATCTTGCCTACCGACACTCCGACAGGCTCCTCTCCGCCAAACTGCATAAAGACAACAAACGACATCACCGCAAGTGCCGCACCCATAACCAAGCCGGCAAATTGTTGCGGTTCGCTACCCGCCGCACGACACATACGATAAAACTCATACTGACAGCCGATAACCATCGCCAGCATCAGCGCACCGAAGCTCCAACGAGAGCAATATATCGCGCCAAAGAAGACCGCCATCAAGACGGCTCCGCTCAATGTTCTGGTCACAAGACTCTTCTTATTAAGGCTCATAATCTATTTGGGTTAATTTGGTTTTCTACATTTGGTTACTGTGCAGGGGTCGCCAACTCTTCGGGCTCGCCCTTCGCCTCCGCATCACTCTCCTCCGCAGGCTCTTCGCTCTTCGCTTCGGCATCACGCTGGGCCTTCTCCTCAGCCTCCTTCTGCTCACGCAGGATATCCTTCTTACGTTTACCGAAGATACGCTCCACATCCTCGGTGAAGACAACCTCTCGTTCCAAGAGCAACTCGGCAAGTTCGGTCATACCATCTTTATGCTCGATAAGCACCTGCTTGGCCATCGCATAAGCACTATCAATCAACGCCTTGACCTCGTTATCAATCTCCTGTGCCGTCTTCTCCGAATAGGGTTTTGTGAAGGCCATATCGCTCTGACCCGTAGAGTCATAGTAGCTGATTGTGCCGACCTTATCGCTCATTCCGTAGTAGGCAACCATTGCGTATGCCTGCTTGGTCACACGCTCCAGGTCGTTGAGTGCACCGGTCGAGAGATGTCCGAAGTTCAACTCCTCCGATGCTCTACCTCCAAGCGTCGCCGCCATCTCATCGAGCAGATGCTCACGAGTGGTAATCTGTCGCTCCTCGGGCAGGTACCACGCTGCACCAAGTGCCTTACCGCGCGGGATGATTGTCACCTTGATAAGCGGATTGGCATTCTCCAAAATCCAACTTACTGTGGCGTGTCCCGCCTCGTGGTAGGCAATGGTACGCTTCTCCTCGTCTGTGATAATCTTATTCTTGCGCTCCAGACCTCCGATAATGCGGTCGATAGCCGCGAGGAAATCCTCCTTCGAGACAAACTTCTTATTGTGACGTGCCGCAATCAGTGCAGCCTCGTTACATACATTGGCAATATCCGCACCCGAGAATCCCGGAGTCTGCTTTGCCAAAAACTCACGATTGAGTTCGGGATCGAGCTTCAACGGGCGGAGGTGTACGTTAAATATCTCCTCACGCTCCTTGACATCGGGCAGTCCCACCTCAATCTGTCTATCAAAACGTCCGGCACGCATCAGAGCCTTATCGAGAATGTCGGCACGGTTAGTTGCCGCCAACACGATAACACCGGCATTGGTCTGGAAGCCATCCATCTCGGTAAGCAACTGATTGAGGGTATTCTCACGCTCGTCATTACCCGAGAACCCGGCATTCTTACCTCGCGCACGACCAATGGCGTCAATCTCGTCAATGAAGAGGATGCAGGGGGCCTTCTGCTTGGCCTGCTCGAAGAGGTCGCGCACTCGCGATGCGCCCACACCCACGAACATCTCTACAAAGTCCGAACCCGAAATCGAGAGGAAGGGCACATTGGCCTCACCGGCCACAGCCTTGGCCAGC
>JBGUTM010000003.1:0-1796 GCA_045133075.1 Alistipes sp.
CATCAAACCTCCTTGGGTCTGTTGATTAAGCCAATTTTCCTTGAAAATTAGGCAGCGAGTGCATAGCTATTATTGCCATTTGTAGTTCGAGTGTCGGGATTAACGAGCCGCCACACAGCGCTCGACGTGCTTACAATCAAATTCTACCTGCTGTCAAAACCGGTCACCCCCAATTTTGTGAGCAAAACTGCTGTAATGCGGATGCAAATATAGTGAAATTATACGAATAATCAGCAAAAATCATCGTAACAGCTTCTCGTATGCTATGCGGGGTGTGCCGTCACTGACGTGGATGGTGCCACAACGCACAAACCCGAGGCGGGCGCAGAGGGCCTGCATATAGTGATTGTCGTGGTGTGTGTCGATGCGGAAACTGTCGCATCCGCGCTCGTGGGCGAGGTGCTCGATTTGGCGCATAAAGTCGGTGGCAATGCCTTGTTTTTTGAATCTATCGGCTACGGCAAGACGGTGAACGACAACATATTGCGACTTGCTGTTTGTTAGCCAGTTGCCATCCTCGATTCGGGCGTATGTGGGCTCCTCTCCAAAGATAACGGCGCAGTAGGCCACAACCTCACTACCCTTCTCCTCACGAAGGATAACTCCTACATTCTGAAGGATGTCGGTCTCGATTGCCGAGCGGTCGGGATAGCCATTTTGCCACTGGTCGATGCCCAGGCGAGCCATCTGTGCCTGAGCCTCGCCTATTATGCGACACACGGAGTCGATATCCGAAATTTCAGCCCTGCGTAAAATCATATCTTTGAATGTTTGCTCTGCAAAAGTAGTCAATTTTTTTGCTGTTTGTACGATTTTTCGTATCTTTACCAAGATAATAAACGAAACTTTGAGATTATGGCAAATACTCCTACCGCGCATATTGGCGCACAGTACGGCGAAATAGCCGAGAAAGTGATTATGGCAGGCGATCCGTTGCGTGCCAAGTTTATGGCCGAGACCTATCTCGAGAACCCTGTGCTCTTCAACGAGGTGCGCGGAATGTATGGTTATACGGGTACCTACAAGGGCAAGCGCATATCGATTATGGGTCACGGAATGGGTATACCTTCAATTGGTATCTACTCGTTCGAACTCTTTAATTTTTACGGTGTTAAGACGATTATTCGTACCGGTTCGGCCGGTGCCTATGACCCTGATTTGCATATTGGTGATATTGTGATTGCTATGGGTTCGTGCACCAATTCGAACTATATGGCGCAGTATAATCTGCCTGGAACATTTGCTCCGATTGCCGACTATAATCTGGTTCGTGCGGCGGCCGATAAGGCTGAGGAGTTGGGTGTGAAGCATAAGGTGGGCAATATCCTGGCAAGCGACACCTTTTATAGTGACTCTCCCGAGGGTTGGAAGCAGTGGCAGAAGATGGGTGTGTTGGCGGTCGAGATGGAGGCTGTGGCACTCTACGCCAATGCTGCACGAAGTGGTAACAAGGCGTTGGTTATCTGTACGATATCCGATTCACTCGTGAC
This sequence comes from Alistipes sp., assembly GCA_045133075.1. Lineage (GTDB taxonomy): Bacteria > Bacteroidota > Bacteroidia > Bacteroidales > Rikenellaceae > Alistipes. The sequence goes on from JBGUTM010000003.1 coordinate 1,491, forward strand.
GGGTGAGGATACTACCAGCGAGGCTCGCCAGAAGAGCTTCACCGATATGATGCAGATTGCGTTGGATATTATTTAGCGAAGGAACTTATATACCTTTTTGCACTGATTGTCAAGTTGTGGACTATTGTGCGATTGTTCCTCGCGGCTGAAGCTGTGTTTACACCCCCCCCCAAAAAAACACGCCTGCCTTGAGCAGGAGCTTTGGTCGCCACAGGTAGCGACCGAGTGGAGTTTTTGGGCAGTTGAGTAGAATTGTATATAATTACCTTATCGAAAATGGTAAAATATCTATAAGAGGTGGAATTT
>JBGUTM010000004.1:0-7855 GCA_045133075.1 Alistipes sp.
CAAGGAGCATCACCACCGTCAGAATTGTATTTCTGAAGATATTTTTCATTGCAAATTCTCTACTCTTACGCACCAAACGTAAAAACAGCTCAATTTATTACAAACACCCTCAACAAACCCAACTAAAAATAGTTGAGCAAGGGGTTTTAGGCGTGTGCCCTCCCGAGAAACCGAAGTTTACCTGGTGTAAATGAGGATTTCGAGGGCAAACACAACATCAAAATCGCCGACACGTTAAAATTACTTTTGGTTAGACTATTTTTATGCGAGGCAAGGTTGTAAGTCCACAGCATACATTCTCGTATGTGAGGAACTTACAATCCGCCGCATCGTGCAAAATGAGCCAACCCGACTAAAATTAGTTGGACGAGGGATTTTTAAGCGTGCGCCGTCCCGAGAAACCGTAGTTTACCTGGCGTAAATGAGGATTTCGAGGGCAAGCACAACGCCAAAATCACCGTTCAAATAATTTTAGTGTTTGAAGTCCGCAAAGAAATCGTTACCCTTATCATCTACGATGATGAATGCAGGGAAGTTCTCTACATAAATCTTGCGCACAGCCTCCATACCAAGCTCGGGGAAGTCTACAACCTCAACAGACTTGATAGAGTTCTTGGCCAGAACCGCAGCCGGACCACCGATCGAGCCGAGGTAGAAGCCTCCATTTGCCTTACAAGCATCCGTCACCTCCTGCGAACGGTTACCCTTGGCAACCATCACCATCGAACCTCCATTCTTCTGGAAGAGATCAACATAGGGATCCATACGACCTGCGGTGGTCGGGCCGAACGAGCCTGAAGCCATACCTGCGGGGGTCTTTGCGGGGCCTGCGTAGTATACGGGGTGCTTCTTGAAGTACTCGGGCATAGGCTTACCCTCGTCAAGCATCTTCTTAATCTGTGCGTGAGCGATATCGCGAGCAACAATAAGCGTACCCTTCAGGTTCAGACGAGTCTTGATGGGGTACTTGGTGAGTATCTCGCGCACCTTGTCCATACCTTCGTCAAGGTCGATATCCACTGCGGGGGTCATTGCAGGAGCCTCTGCGGGGAGGAAACGTGCAGGATTCTTCTCCAGCTGCTCGAGGAAGATACCCTCGGGGGTAATCTTCGCCTTGATGTTACGGTCAGCCGAGCAGCTCACACCGATAGCCACGGGGCACGAAGCAGCGTGACGCGGAGCGCGGATAACGCGAACATCGTGAACCAGATACTTACCACCGAACTGTGCACCCACACCGCTCTTCTGGCAAATATCCAAAATTTTAGCCTCCCACTCCAGATCGCGGAAGCAGCGGCCGCCCTCGTTACCCGAGGTGGGGAGATGGTCGAGATAACCTGCCGAAGCCTTCTTTACGGTTGCCAAACACATCTCTGCCGATGTACCACCGATGCAGACTGCGAGGTGGTAGGGAGGACAAGCCGAGGTGCCGAGGTCCTTGATGTGCTCGGTGATAAACTTGGTGAGTGACTCCTCGTTGAGCAGGGCCTTGGTCTGCTGGTAGAGGAAGGTCTTGTTAGCCGAGCCACCACCCTTGGTCATAAAGAGGAACTTGTACTCGTTGCCCTGAGTTGCGTAGAGGTCGATCTGCGCGGGGAGGTTGGTACCCGAGTTCTTCTCATCACACATAGTGAAGGGGACAACCTGCGAATAGCGGAGGTTGCGCTCCTTGTAGGTCTCATATACACCGCGAGTGATGCACTCTGCATCATCGGCACCGGTGTAGACATCCTCACCCTTCTTACCGATGCAGATGGCAGTACCGGTATCCTGGCAGGTCGGAAGCTCGCCCTCGGCAGCCACACACTGGTTCAGAAGCATTGTGTAAGCCACGAACTTGTCGTTATCGGTAGCCTCGGGATCTTTGAGGATGTTGCTCAACTTCTCGAGGTGCGAAGCGCGCAGGTAGAACGACACATCGCTGTAAGCCTCTTTAGCCAGCAGCTCGAGACCCTTGGGATCAACCTTCAAAATCTGACGGCCGTCACACTCTACGACCTTCACATAATCCTTTGTCAGCAGGCGGTACTCGGTGGTATCAGCCTCAATAGGAAACGGTTCCTGATAGATAAACTCTGCCATTTTCTTATATGTTTATGATTTACGATGTTTCTTATTCGGCAAATTTAATAAAAAAGTGCGAGAGCCGATAAATTATCTGCAATTTTTTTGTTTTGGAGGATGGCTTTAGCCATAAGTCGGGTTTTGGAGGGGATTTTTGGGGAGGGATTCCCATCTTGGCAACATAGGTATTAAAATTAGTACCCGCAAGACCGAGAGAGTGCAAATACCGCAAAAAGAACAGCGTTCCCAAGTCACACGGGTATTAAAAATAGTACCCGTGTTACTGAGGGGGAGGCAAAGGATTGGACGAAGGATTGGGCAGGGATTCCCTTTTTGGTCACACGGGTACTAAAAATCGTACCCACGGGACCAAATGGTGTTTTTCGGGAGTGGATTCACCTGTCACACGGGTATCTTTTTTAATACCTATACCCAACCCTCCGACCCCTCCGGTCTTCGACCACCTACCCTGCCATAGGGGAGAAGTTTTTTACATCCACCGATCTCTCCCTAGTCACATGGGAACTAAAAATCATACCCATAAGATCAGGAGCGTCCCAACACAACAAAAATTTGCTCTTCCAAGTAACACGGGTACTAAAAATCGTACCCGTAATACCGAAAGTGTATAAACACTACAAAAAGAACTGCTCCTCCAAGTCTCACGGGTAGCTTTTTTCATACCGACAATTTTGGAATATGCGGTAAAGTCCTTATTTTTGTAGACACGAAACCAACAAAAATTTAGAAATAATGAAAAAACTACTCCTTTTAGTTATCGGACTTACCGTATCATTAGGTGCCGTAGGTGCCAAGAAGAAGGCGGAGCAACCCCTCACTCCCGACACCACACCCCGCATCATTGAGATTGCAACCGAGAATACCGCTATGTTGCTGACCGTGGGCGAGAAGGGTGACCTTCTGTTCCGCTACTACGGCAAGCGTATCGCAGACCCCGCGCCGATTCTCGCAAAGAAACTCACACGCCGTGTCGATTTCTGCACCGACCCGCAGGCCTATACAGCCCAGGGTGGTCGCGAGCAACGCCGTGCATCGCTGGCCGTGACCCACGCCGATGGCGATTTGAATACCGAGCTGCGCTACGTTTCGCACGAGACCAAGTGCGAGAATGGCGTAACCACCACGACAATCCTCACCACAGATAGCCGTCTACCCTTTGATGTGCGCCTGGTTTACAAAGCCTACCAAGCCGAAGATGTGATTGTTGCCCACAGCGAAATTACCAATCGCGAGGCGGGCGAGGTGAAGCTGCGCAACTACTACAGCGCAAATGTTGCACTGATTGCCGACCGCTACTACCTGACCCAATTCTATGGTCAGTGGGCTCGCGAGATGTTTATGTCCGAGACCCAGCTTGTCAGGGGTATCAAGACCATCCACTCGCAGAAACACGTTCGTGGTGTTCAACTCGAGAATCCGAGCTTTATGATTGCGCTCGACACCCCTCTGAACGAGAATCACGGCAACGTGGTGGCAGGAGCTTTGGCGTGGACCGGAAATTTCGATCTTTCGTTCGAGGTTGATGATTTCGACTGGCTCAACATACGCTCGGGAATCAACCCCTACTCGGCAGAGTATTCACTCGCCCCAGGCGAGAGTTTTGTGACCCCCGATGCCATCTTCACCTTCTCGAGCGAGGGCTCGGGTCAGGCATCGCGCAACTTGCACGACTGGGCACGCCGTGATGGTGTCTACAACCCTCAGGCTCTGCGACCTACACTGCTCAACTCGTGGGAGGGTGCATACTTCGACTTTGATGCTGCTGTCTGCAAGCAGATGATTGACGATGCAGCCGATATGGGTCTTGAGCTCTTTGTTTTGGATGATGGTTGGTTTGCCAACAAGTACCCCCGCAACAATGCCCGCCAGGGTCTTGGCGACTGGGAGGTAAACGAGGCAAAACTGCCCGCCGGAATTGATGATATAGCTTCGTATGCCGTATCAAAGGGTATACAATTCGGCATCTGGATCGAGCCCGAGATGATCAGCCCCAAGAGCGAGCTCGCAGAGAAGCACCCCGAGTGGGTTGTCGGCAGCCATAACGGCCGCGAGATGACCACCACTCGCCAGCAGTGGATTCTCGACCTCTCGAACCCCGAGGTGCAGGATTTTGTCTTCGGCGTGTTCGACCGCACGATGAAGCTCTCGAAGCATATTACTTATATCAAGTGGGATGCCAACCGACACGTTGAAAACGTAGGTTCTACCTACCTTAACGACAAGGAGCAGAGTGAATTCTGGGTAAAATACACACAGGGACTCTACAATGTTTATGAGCGTATTCGCAAAGCATATCCCAATGTTGTGATTCAGGCGTGTGCCTCGGGAGGCGGTCGCGTGGAGTATGGAGCACTGAAGTATCACGATGAGGTTTGGACCAGCGATGACACCGATGCCTACACCCGCATCTTCATCCAGTATGGAATGAGCCACATCTACCCCTCATTGGTTATGGGCTCGCACGTCTCGGCCGTACCCAACCACCAGACCGGCAGCATCACTCCTCTCAAGTTCCGCTTCGATATGGCGATGAGTGGCCGTCTGGGTATGGAGCTACAGCCCAAGGATCTCAATGCCGATGAGAAGGGGTTTGCCCGCAAGGCTATCGCCAACTACAAGGAGCTACGCCCGACCATCAACTATGGCGACCTGTATCGTCTGCACTCACCATACGATGACAAGGGCTATGCCTCATCGATGTATGTCGACAAGGATAAGAGCCGTGCGGTGATCTTCACCTTCCGCTTCAAGTATGCGGGTCGTGATGCCGACTGCCTGCTCAAGCTCAACGGTCTTGACCCCGCGAAGCGTTACCGTATCCGCGAGATCAACCTCACCGAGAAGCCCGTATTCTGGGGTGAGGGTAAGGAGTTCAGCGGAGAGTATCTCATCAACGAGGGTATGAACCTCTCGCTCCGCAAGGTCTTCGCAAGTTCGGTACACGTTATCGAGGAGGTAAAGTAGTTTTGGAGATTTAACAATGGCTATATTCAACTACATATTATTCGTACTGGTCTTCTGCCTCACGCCGGCGGGTGTGATATGGTTGTGTCGCCGATTTCCGGTGCTGAACAACCTCGGGCCAATAATGATTCTCTATGGTATAGGTCTGATTATCGGTAACCTGCCCTCTCTGCCGGCAGAGATCAAGGCGGTGCAGGACATTCTGCCCAATGTGATGATTCCCCTGGCTATTCCAATGATGCTCTTCGGCTGCACCTTCTCGCGCAACGAGGCCGGATTGCAGCTCAAATTAATCACCAGCGGTTTTCTGTCGGTAGCCATTGCAGTCATTATCGGCTATCTGCTCTTCGGATGTCACGTTGAGGAGGGAGCTAAAATTGGCGGTATCATTACGGGTATGTATACAGGTGGAACGCTCAATGCGGCGGCTTTGCAGGCCATCTTCCGCATCAATAGCGAGCGTTTCATCCTGGTAAACTCCTACGATATCATCATCTCGTTCCTCTACTTCGTATTCCTATTCACCATCGGCATCCGCCTCTTCCGCAAGCTCTATGGCGAGAAGATGCGAGTGGCCACGGGCCGCGAGAAGGCCGAAATCGAGAGCCAGATTGAAGCCGGAAAGCAGAACCCCTACAAGGGATTATGGTCGAAGAGTGGAGCAAAGCAGATAGGCAAGATCCTGGCCGTAACCCTCGGCGTGGTGGCCATCTCGGCCGGTGTGGCTCTGGCTCTACCCGAGCAGTGGTTTATGATTGTCTTTATTCTGATGCTGACTACCCTCGGCGTTGCTTGTTCGTTTATAGGTCCCGTGCGCAGGCTTGAGGCCGCTTACGATATCGGAATGTATCTCATCTACATCTTCAGCATCACCATAGCCTCGATGGCCGACTTCTCGAAGCTCGACCTTATCGGCGGAGTCAACCAACTCGCCTTTATGACCGTGGCGGTCTTTCTGTCGCTATTTTTACACGCGATTATGTGTCGAATGATGAGGGTCGATGCCGACTCGATGGTGATCGCCTCGGTGGCATTTATCAACTCGCCGCCGTTTGTCCCGATGGTAGCTGCGGCGATGCAGAATCGCAAGGTGCTTGTCACGGGCCTCGCCGCCGGAGTTGTGGGCTATGCCGTGGGCAATCACCTCGGCGTACTTATGGCCGAACTGCTGGCAAGATTATAAAAGCCAGTAGGCAGCTGTTAAGCTCAATGTCAAGGACTTATTGGTCAAAATAAAGAGTGGCTAAAATTTTAGCCACTCTTTATTCTTCATAATAGTTCATCAGAGCATCAATCTCACGGCGCTCTTTTTTTGTAGGACGGCCCGTACCTCGTTCACGGAAGACGAAGATGGTCTCGCGTGGAGCGTATAGTTTGTCGAGCTCCTCCTGCGGAGTGATGTTCAGACAGTAGGTGGGGACATTCTTTGCCGGCTGGCGACTCGAGACGTAGTCCAAGACCTTGTAGCGATAGACCACGGGGAGCTTCTTGACGGTAATCTCATCACCCACACGCACCTCGCGCGAGGGCTTGCAGTAGGCATCATTCACCAACACCTTATTGTTGCGAATGGCATCGGCAGCATCGCTACGCGTCTTGAAGATGCGCACTGCCCACAGATATTTATCCAATCTTACATCCATAATATCACTCTACTTTCCAACGATAGACTCACCGCGCGGCTTATCGTGCGACTTCTCGTCATTTTGGCGGCTGACGCTCTGTATCATACCTATCGCAATGGCCGTAAATAGCATCGAAGAGCCTCCACGCGAGATGAGGGGCAGGTTCTGACCCGTCTCGGGAATAAGGTTCACGGTCACCATAATATGCAACAGGGCCTGACAGGTTATCAATAGCACAAGACCCAGCACCAACAGACCGGGGAAGGCTGTCTCGCACCGCTTGAAAATCTCGATGCCGCGGAAAAATACCCACAGATAGAGCATCAGCACCAGCAGAGCCAAAATCAAGCCATACTCCTCGACAAAGAATGCGTAGATATAGTCGCTCTCGGGGTGAGTCATCTCCACACGCACCGCGCTGCGACCCGCACCGCGACCAATGAGTCCACCCTCGTGGATGGCAATCATCGAGCGTTCGGTATCGGTCAAATCCTTAACCTCCTTATCAACCTGGGAGTGAGTCCACAAATCTACCCATGTGCTTACACGGCCTCCTGCCGTATCTGCTCGGCCCAATCCGAGCAGGGCAATCAATCCGACAGCCGCCACGGCCAGACCCACAATCTTTGCCAATTCGGTCATACGTACACGGCCGATAAACATCATTATCAGTCCAACGCCGAAAATCAAGACCGCCGAGGATGTGTGAGCCGGGAAAATCACCACGCACGATGCAAGCATCGGGGCGAGGATGGGGAGGGTTCCGGTCTTCCAAATCTTCTTCTGTGCGGGGTCGGTAAACCAACTTATAGGATTGAGGCTCGGCACTATACTCAGCCTATCCATAACACTCTGGCGCGAGGATAGCTGACGGGCCAACAGCATAATCGTAGCAATCTTCAACGCTTCGGAGGGCTGGAATTGGAAGCCAAAAATCGAGATCCAACGGGCAGCTCCATTTGTCACGTTACCGATAAACGGCACTGCCAACGTGAGGGCCAACATCGCCAAATATGCCCACAATGCCAGACGATTAAATACACGGCAATTGATACGATGCACCACCAACACCACCGGCACACATATTGCCAGTAGAACTATCAGGTGCTGCTTCAAAAATCCCGCCGTAGTACGCGCATCGCGAGGGTTATATCCCATCTTTGCCGTTGAGGAGTAGACCA
>JBGUTM010000005.1:0-8367 GCA_045133075.1 Alistipes sp.
AATATGGGTTCGCACCTTATCCAGGAGAACTTTTCGACCGCGCTGTCGAGCGAGGAGAAGCTCAATACAGAGATTTTGGAGCGCACCCGAAACGAAGTTATCGAAATGCTCAAACAGCAACTCAAACCCGAGTTTCTGAACCGCATTGACGAGATTGTGATGTTCGAGCCGCTTACGCGCAAGGATATAGAGAAGATTGTCGATATACAGATGGGCTCCATCTCGCGTATGTTAGCCGAGAATGGCATACATTTAGAGTATGACGCAGCGGCTCGCGAATGGATTGCTGCGGAGGGCTACGACCCGATGTTCGGCGCACGTCCCGTAAAGCGTGTTGTCCAGCGTGAGGTTATCAACCTGCTCTCAAAGCAGATTCTGGCCGGCAATATCGACCGCGAACACCCGATTCGTATCAGTGCCGATAAGGGCGGACTTACATTTTCCAACAGGTAGGGCACAAACATTCGAGAAGGTGGCATAGCTCTTCGGCGCGGTTATTGCCTAACATCATCCAAACAGGCAAAATAGCTATGACACCTTCTCTGAATACCCTATTTGCAGGTCTTAAGCTGCGCAATCCGATAATCATCGGCAGTTGTGGCCGCACCTCCAAGGCCGACCTCAACAAGCGTTTGGAGGATGCCGGTGCGGGAGCCATAGTGCTCAAATCGCTTTTCGAGGAGAGTATCGTGCGACACACCTCCCACCTCGCCGGAGCGACCCTCGCCGCCACCCCTTCGGCACACCCCGAGCAGGATGACTATCTGCAGCGATATCTGCGCGATGAGGCTCTGAAGGAGTACCTCGACCTTATCCGCGAGAGCAAACGACTCTGTACCATCCCGATAATTGCCAGTATCAACTGCTTCTCACCGGGCGAGTGGGTCGAGTTTGCCCGCGAGGTCGAACGTGCCGGTGCCGATGCCATCGAACTCAACATTATGAGCATCCGCACCGCCATAGAGTATCACCACGGCGACTTCGAGCGGCGACATATCGAGATTCTCTCGGCGGTGAACGAACTTTCGCGTCTGCCGATAATTGTCAAGATTGGCTCCAATCTGACCAACCCCACAGCTCTGGTCGAGCGGCTCTACGCCCACGGTGCGGCTGCAGTGGTGCTATTCAACCGTATGTATCATCCCGATATTGACATCGAACGTATGGAGTATACCTCGGGGTGGGTATTGAGTAGCGAGGCCGACATCGCCACCCCACTGCGCTGGACGGGTATCGTCTCAGCGGCTGTACCGAAGATCGACATAGCCCTCTCGGGAGGCGTTCACGGCGGGGCGGCCATCATCAAGGCCATACTGGCCGGTGCCGCAGCTGTGGAGGTGTGTAGCGCGATATACCGCAACGGTGAGGGTTGGATTGCCTCGGCCCTACAACTGCTCGAGCAGTGGATGACGGGGCACGCCTACCACACTCCGGCAGAGATGCGTGGCGAGATGAACGCCCACGACCTCGAATATGCCGAACAACTCGAAAGGGTACAATTTTTGAGATATTTTGAGGGTTTTTCGTAAATTTTTCGTATATTCGCTTGCGTAAACAGGACCAAAAACAACCATTAAAAAGAGTAAAAATATGAAAAAGTACAGATGCACAGTTTGCGGTTGGGTCTACGATCCGGCCATTGGCGATGCCGATTCGGGTATTGCCCCCAACACACCATTTGAGGATATTCCCGATGAGTGGGTATGCCCCTTGTGTGGCGTGGGCAAAGAGGACTTCGAGCCCGTGGAGGAGTAGTTCTCCAGAAGGAAAAGATACTGAGGCAAGTGAAGATTACTAATAAGAGTGTCCCAAGTATCCCAGGTATTTCCCAGTATCCCCGACCTTATAGGAGGTAAATACAAGGCGAACAAGAGACCCGACCCGCAGCATACCGAACGTATGTGAGGAGTCGGGTTGTCGCTGTGCAACGCAGTAGTCGCCCCCTACAGCCAAACGAATAAAATCTATTTTAAGGAGGCAAATACAAGGCGCACAAGAAACCCGACCCGCAGCATACTAAACGTATGTGAGGAGTCGGGTTGTCGCTGTGCAACACAGTAGTTGCCCCTTAAAATGGATTTTACTTGATGTTGTACTTCTTAAGAATCTTAACAATCTTAGGCTGATAAGACTTTATAATACGATCGAAGCCCATATCGTTGGGGTGAGAGCCATCAATCGTACTCTCACAATCACCTCCGGTGGCAAAGGGTATATCCAGATAGTAGACATCCTTATACTTCTTGGTCAGCATCTCCATCTTCTCGCGTGCCACGCGCAGCTTTGTAACATACTTCGTGTGCTTAACATTGTCATAATACTCGCTCTCGTGGTGGAAGGGGCGAAGCATAATAATCGGTTTACCGGGGTGAGCAGCCACCATAGCATCAATAAATGGTTCTACCCTCTCGGCAACCTCCTCGGCCGTGGGGTTGGCAAAGGCATCACAGATAAAGGCATCAGCTTCGACCTTGGTCATAAAAGGTATAAACTCGGGCTGCATCTTGCAGTTACCGCTAAATCCGAAGTTCACAAAGTCGATACCCAGCGCACGGCTCATACGCGCAGGATAACCCATACCTGGACGCGAGGCTGAAGCTCCGTGAGTGATGCTCGAGCCGAAGACCACAACCTTATGTCTGAAGGGTGAGGGGATAGCCTCGATGGTGGCATCCTTATCCACGCCAATCTCCAGGCGGGTAATCTCACACCAGCTGGGCAGGTAGAGCATAAACTCCTTCTCTCCCTCGCTCAAGTTCTCAATGATGGGTTTTGTGCGGCAGTTCTTCTCGGGATCGGTAGATACGCGGCCCACACCACAGAATCGCCACTTCGCACCATCCTTAATGTAGAGGTCGAGACCCTGCTGGAAGATAGGGGTCATATTATCGCCCATACGGCGCTTGACATTCTCCCACGTAGCCCACACTTGCGAAGAGTTGGTGCGGAAGGTAACATACATTCCCACAGGATATTTCGAGTAGCGGCGAATATGCTCCTCCTTGAAGTTGTATGGCGCGCAATCGAAGCGATAGTAGGGACTCTTCTCGGTGCGCATAGTATGTCCACAGATATTCAGGCTCTGTGCATCAACAAATTTAAGGTCATTCTTGCCCTTCTCGGCTGCCGAAGTGGTCAATACCACAGCCAGCAGAGCAACAAGTGAAAAAAGCAGTTTTTTCATAAAGTTAATTTTTATAGGGAGTTCCAACATATTAGGTCAAGGCTTTTGGACAAAATCGCCAACTTTACTAACTGCTCCACTCCTAATTATCAATTCTATTTGATTCCGTACTTCTTCAAGATCTTGGCAATCTGCGGCTGATAAGTCTGGATTACGCGGTCGAAGCCCAGGTCGTTCAGGTGCGACTTATCCACCGAACCCTCAAAGTCATCACCGTGCGGGAAGGGCTCATCCAGATAGTACACATCCTTATGGCGCTTCTTGATCTCGGCAATCTTGCGATTGATAACCGAGAGCTTATGCTTCAGGGTCTCGCGCTTAACCATATCAAAGTAGTCGGCCTCATTGTGGAGGGGACGTATAAAGATTATCGGCTTGCCGGGATGAGCCTTCACCAGCTCATCGACAAAGTAGTCCACTCTCTCTTCAATCTCCTGTGCCGATGGATTACCAAAGCAGTAGCAGAGCAGTGCATCACACTCAACCTTGCAGAGCAAGGGCACAATCTCATTGTGCATCTTACCCTGGCCGCTGAATCCCACGTTAATAAAGTCGATACCCAAGTTGCGGCTCATACGCGCCGACCAGGTCAAACCCGGACGCGATGCCGAGGCTCCGTGGGTAATGCTGGTGCCATAGTTGAGCACCTTATATTTGTAGGGTGAGGGGATAGCCTCGATGGTCGCATCCTTATCCACACCAATCTCGAGGCTCTTGAGCTCACACCACAAGGGTAGGTAGAGCATAAACTCCTTCTCTCCCTCGGCCAAATTTTTAACGATGGTCTTGGTGCGCTTGCACTGCTCGGGGTCGGTAGATACGCGACCCGACTGGCAGAAGACCCAACGGCCTTCGTGCTTGATATAGAGGTCAAGACCCAGCTGGGTTATGGCGGTCATATTGTCGCCCACACGGCGCGGAGTATTCTCCCAGGTTGCCACAATCTGCGAAGAGTTGGTGCGGAACATAACGTACAATCCGGTAGGATAACCCGCATAGCGCACCAGGTTCTTATGGGGCAGGTTGTATGGTTCGGGATCGAAACGATGGTAGGGACTCTTCTCGGTGGGGAGGGTGTGACCGCAGATATTCAGCGTGGTCGCATCGACAAACTTAATCTCGTTTTTGTGCTGCTCTGCTGCCGATACGTTCATCACAACGACAGAGAGAGCAAAGATGGAAAGAAGTAGTTTTTTCATAGAAGTTTTAAGAAATTTAGAGATTTCAGATATTTTAAGGAATTTAGGGAGGTTAGAGAGATATATCTCCCTAAACTCCCTAATCTATCTATAAGATAATTGAGGATTACTCCTTGAAGAATCGGTTGTAAAGGCCCTCGAAGCCCTTGCCGTGGCGAGCCTCATCCTTAGCCATCTCGTGTACGGTGTCGTGCACTGCATCGAGATTCTGCTCCTTGGCGATGCGAGCCAGGTGCATCTTACCATCACAAGCACCGTGCTCGGCATTCATACGCTTGTAGAGATTGGTCTTGGTATCCCATACAACCTCGCCGATAAGCTCCGCAAACTTTGCAGCGTGCTCTGCCTCCTCCCAAGCATAACGCTTGAAGGCCTCTGCAATCTCGGGATAACCCTCGCGGTCAGCCTGACGGCTCATTGCAAGGTACATACCCACCTCGGTACACTCGCCCATAAAGTGATCCTGCAGACCCTGCCAAAGCTCCTCGTTCGAGCCCTTGCCATCACCCAACTGGTGCTCGGTAACAAACTCGAGCTTGCCGCTCTCCTCTACTACCTCTACAAACTTATCTGCGCCAACTTTGCACAACGGACACTTCTCGGGTGCCTCTGCTCCCTCGTGAATGTAACCACATACGGTACAACGAAATTTCTTTGCCATAATCTTTTCTGTTTTTAAGTTTTTAATCTGTTTTATCTCTTTTATCTCTTTTCTTATGCAATCGGCCTTTGGTCTTTAGACTTTGGCCTTTTTATTATAAGGTAATCGGGCATTTCCCCTGATTGCCTTTGCAAATATAATAACTTTCAGCAAAATCCACCTAAAAATAGCAATCATATTTTTTGATGACATTATAAGTTTTGCTTATACTGCCCACAATATAATAACAAAAGACCACCTTGAGGCGGTCGCAAATATCTAAAATCGAGGGTGTTTGTCACTCATATCGTTACACTGCATCCGACAACCACTACCAATATTACGGAATCGGTGTCTCGCGTGGAGGATTCTTTGTGCAAATGGTCCATAAGCGCATCAAACCTCACAGCTCGGACCGTTGGAGATTGTAGTAACAATAGCAGTCAAGCTCGATTTGGGAGGAAATTTTCGCCCCTATATACGAAATTTCGCCCCAGGCGGAACCCCATTGGCTACATTATCGGGCTCTCTGTCACTAAAATTTGGAGGTTTGATTTAGGCTCGAGATATTTGTATCGAAACAATAACAATTGTATTGTATTTACATTTATTAATTATCCGCAAATCAGGGGGGGGGCGTCATTCGCAAGAGTGGCGTTCTCTCTTTTTTAGTTGATAGCCTCGCCCCCTTGACACCATCAAGGGTCAGCCCAACCAAGGGTAGAACGCCCACCCATCAACCATTATATGCCGCCACTGCGACCCTAACACTTTCCGGTCATAATGTCGAGAATCATCCTGTCGGTCTCGTCCATCGCATCGCGACCGATATCGGTAAGATTGCGGATGGTCTTATCGACATCATCGTCCACGATACCCTCCGTAGAGGTTGTGCAGCGATGCTCCATAGCCATCATCGCCGAGAGCACGGCTGTCGATACACCACTCGATAGTTTGAGCGAGCAACTCGGCTTGGCACCATCACAAATCATACCTGTAAGATTGGCAACCATATTCTTCACGGCAATCGATATCTCGTCATAACCGCCTCCCATCAGATAAGTGATACCGCAACTGGAGCCCGTAGCCGCCACGACACATCCACAGAGTGCCGACAGACGCCCCAGTCCCTCCTTTATATATATAACGGTAAGGTGGCTCAATACCAGGGCTCGCACCATCTGCTCGTGCGAGGCTCCACACTCGCGGCCATAGACCACCACAGGCACCGTGGAGGCTATACCCTGATTACCACTGCCCGAATTGCTCATCACCGGCACGGGAGCACCGCTCATACGGGCATCACACGCTGCCGAGGTGTAGGCCAGGATGCGCGAGAAGAGAGTATCGCCCAACATATTGGTCTCACCCCTACTGCGCAACATAACACCGAGGCCGTGGCCGTAGTTTCCACAAAACGAGGTCTCTGCAGCCGCCATATTTAGACGCTCGGCCTCGCAGATAAACTCCAAATCCGCAAGTGGGGTCTGCATCGCAAAGTCGTAGACCTTGCGTAGCGACAACTCCACCGCGGACTCGGCCACCTCGACCTCATCTGCCGAGATCTCGCCACCGCGTAGCAGCTCGCCATTGCACTCGAGCAACACCACCGATGAGTGTGTACCCGCAATCACGGCACGCGCCGACTCCTCGCCACGACTCACCTCGACCTCGATATAGAGCTTGGGCACACTACCCTCGGCCAGAGCGATATTTATAACACCCTCGGTCAGAAGACGCTTACCCTCGGCCACCTGCTCGGGTGTGATGCCACCCAGCAACTCAAGCTCACGGCTCGAATCGCCATAGAGCACACCGAGCGCAACCGCAATGGGTAGGCCTATCATACCCGTACCCGGAATGCCTACGCCCATAGCATTTTTGAGGATATTGGCACTCAATCGCACCTCGATATGTTGGGGTGTACTGCCCTCTGCACGACCCAAAGTCTCGGCAGCCACCGCAGCACACAGAGCCACAGCTATAGGCTCGGTACAACCCACGGCCGGCACCACCTCGCGCTTAATCAGGTCGATAATTTTTTGTTGTTCGGAAATGGTCATATTTTATTCAATGTTTTACTTACCTACGGTCTGCGCCAACACGAGGATATAACGCTCGGGGCACAAGCCCAACACCTTGAGCACCTCCTCATTCTGGGCACTGCCTCGAGTGATAGACTTCAGACCATTGCCCGCAGCATAGAGGTTTACATTCTCGGCATATCCGGCAGCATCCTGACCGCAGAGGAACTTCACCACATCGGCGGGCATAGGATGATTCTCGTAGACCTTCGTGTCGGCAATGTAGGCGATATTCAGAGGTGCATTATTTGCGAACTCCTGACGTGCAGCCAGGGCACGATGATCACCCTCAGCCACGCGCACCAGCTTCTGCGCCTGAGCATCGTAGAGGTAGATACCACCCTCCAAAAAGGCGTAGACCTTCACGGGATAGAGCCCCAGAGCCGAAGGAGCGGTGAGGTGTCCATCCTCGCGATTGATACCTGCTGCTGCCCACATCACACCCGACAGCTCCTCGAGCGAGAGTGGTTCAGCACCGAATTCACGGCTTGAGCAGCGATTTTTCAACGCCATATTTACCGTAGTGCCCGCCTCGAGGTCAGGTTGCACAAGGGCAATCTCCTCGCCCTCGGTAATCGGAGTAACGACAACTTCTTTGGTCGCATTACCGCCCGCACAAGCTGTCATCGCAGCTGCCACGAGCATCAGAATAAACATTCTCATACTTTTTTTGTTTTAAGTTTGAACAAAGATACAAAACAAAATCAAAATTATCAAAAAGAGTCCCGCCGAACTAACGGTGGGACTCCAATAGTCTTATCTAAAGCTCTTCGATTAGAAGCCTGCAGCAGCGTCTACATTATACGAAGAGGCAACCGAAGCCTGCTGTACGGTCTTGCTATCACGGATACAACGCACACCCATACCGAGGTTAACAGGGTAACGGAATCTGTACATTTCCGGATCATTTACAGTACCTTCAGTATTACAAGTGGCAGCCCATTTGTTTGCGAAAGTGTTACGAATCTCAACAGCAGGATATACAGCGTGCTTTGCAAACGTCTTATCTTCTACATTCTGCGTTGAATTTGAATTATCCTTATAAACGTAGATACTTGAGCCTGTATACTTTGTAATCATCTGATCCTCATCGGTCAATTCGGGATCAAAGCACCACCAACCTGTACGAGGATAGTCACTCCAAGCATAGTTGAAATACGCAGTATCTGTCGGCTTACGGAAGCCCTGCCAGGGAACAAATACGAACTGGTCGTTGTAAGTAAAGTGCTGACCTGCTGCACCAGGAACAATCTTATGTAC
>JBGUTM010000006.1:0-3928 GCA_045133075.1 Alistipes sp.
TATGAAGTACACCTTCACACTGTCGCGCATCTGCTCGGCAAGTTCCACGGCACGCTCTTCGCCCACGGCCATAAACATCGTTGCCAGCGCATCCGCCGTGGCGCAGTTGTTGGTGACCACCGTGGCTGAGAGTAGTCGTGAGGTGGTGCTGCGACCTGTGGTGGGATTGATGGTGTGGACAACCTTGCGACCCGAAGGATCAATATAGAATCGGCGATAGTTGCCCGAGGTTGCAAGTGCTTTTTCGCGCAGCTCCACCGCCGCTGCGAGGGTGTGCCCGGGGTGCATATTTCCCTCCTCGGGGGAGTCGATGCCCACGCGCCAGGTGTTGCCTTTGGCATTGATACCTCGACAACGAATCTCGCCACCGACCTCGACAATGTAGTTTTCGGCACCGTGAGCCTCGAGCATCTCGGCCACCAGATCGACCGTGTAGCCCTTGGCTATCGAGTTGAGGTCGAACTGCACACGCGAATCGTTGCGAACTACGCGGCAACCATCGAGCGACCACTTGTCGTAGCCGACAAATTGCAGCAGAGAGTCGATATTGGGGTTGGCCGTTGCGCTCTTTGCGGCGAAACCCCACGCATCGGTCAGAGGTTTGACCGTGATGTCGTAGTGAGTGTCGTACTTTTCGCCCAGCGTGCGAGCAAGGGTGAAATTGCGCACAAGGTGACAATCCAGTGAATCGGTATCACCGCGATTGATGCGGCTCAAAAGTGACTTAGGATTGAATATCGAGAGCGAGGCTTTGGCCTCCGTGTCGATGCGCATCATCTCCTCGTATAGCTCGGTCGGGGTGAGCCCCACAGCATCGGTGCAGACGTGGAAGGTTGTGCCCAGCATCGCGCCATCGCAGGTTATGTAGTCGTGTCGGGTGGAGCACCCGGCAACCACGGCTGTCAGCAGCAGCGTAAGACCAAGATGAATAAATCGTTTCATTGAGTGTAATGTTTAATAGGTCGCTCAAAGATACTACTTTTTTGTCGTAGTGTGGCGTTAAGAGGCAAAATAGAACGCAAAAGAGTTCAAAACAAAGAAAATTAACACTTTTCGCTTGTCGATTCGATTTATATTACTACCTTTGCGCCACGCTCTGGCGTTATTCGGTAAGGAGAATACGTCGTAGAGTGGAACTAAATAAACTTTTTAATACAATGGCTTATTTATCAGCAGAAAAAAAGCAAGAGCTTTTCGGCACTTACGGAAAGTCTAACACTGACACTGGTTCGCCCGAGAGCCAGATCGCATTGTTTTCGTACCGTATCAGCCACCTTACAGAGCACCTCAAGCGCAACCGTCACGACTTCGGCACGCAGCGTTCGCTGCTTCGCCTCGTAGGTAAGCGCCGTCAGTTGCTGGAGTACTTGAAGGAGGTTGACATCGAGCGTTACCGCGCAATTGTCAAGACTCTTAATCTCCGCAAGTAAGAGGTCGAAGACGAAGAGGGTGTAGGGCAAATCAAGAGTTTGTTGCACCCTCTTCTTCTTTTTGTGTTTCGAGGAGGCTGCGCAGTGGGCGTCTCTCCCCGAGGATGAAAGTGAAAACTTTAATTTTTTTTGGACGAAAATATGATGGAAGAAAACAAACTGTACCACCCGGTACGCAAGACGTTCTCTCTGGCAGACGGCCGAGAGATTATGATTGAAACAGGAAAACTCGCAAAACAGGCCGATGGCTCGGTCGTAGTTAAGCAGGGCGACACTATGTTGCTCGCTACGGTCGTTGCCGCTAAAGACGCGAAGGAAGGAACCGACTTTATGCCCCTGCAGGTGGAGTACAAGGAGAAGTATGCCGCTTGTGGTCGCTACCCCGGAGGCTTTATGAAGCGTGAGGGTAAGGCTAACGACAGCGAAATCCTCGTTGCCCGCCTTATCGACCGCGCTCTGCGCCCCTTGTTCCCCTCGGATTACCACGCCGAGGTCTATGTAACCGTAACGCTTATCTCGGCTGACAAGGATATCCAGCCCGATGCTCTGGCAGGTCTTGCCGCTTCGGCTGCTCTCGCCGTTTCGGATATTCCGTTCGGCGGCCCTATCTCGGAGGTGCGCGTGGCTCGCATCAACGGTGAGTATGTCATCAACCCCACCTTCTCGCAGATGAAGGATGTAGACCTCGATATTATGGTCGGCGGTACCATCGACAATATCCTGATGGTTGAGGGTGAGATGAAGGAGGTGTCGGAGGATGTTATGCTCGGCGCCATCAAGTTTGCTCACGAGGAGATTAAGAAGCACTGCGCCGTTCAGATCGAGCTCTCGAAGGAGCTGGGTAAGGATGTTAAGCGCACCTACTGCCACGAGAATAATGACGAGGAGCTCCGCCAGACTATCATCACCGAGCTCTACGACAAGGCTTACGCTATCGCTACCAGCGGTACTATGAAGCACGAGCGTTCGGAGGCTTTCGATGCTCTGGAGGCCGAGTTCGCTTCGCGCTATACAGAGGAGGAGTTGGTTGAGAAGGCTCCCCTGATCCACAAGTATTTCCACGATGATGTGCAGAAGAAGGCTATGCGCAATATGATCCTCGATGAGGGTAAGCGTCTGGATGGTCGCCGCACCGATGAGATTCGTCCCATCTGCTGCGAGGTTGACTACCTGCCCGCTGCACACGGCTCGGCTCTCTTCACCCGTGGTGAGACTCAGTCGCTCACGACCGTAACCCTCGGTACGAAGATGGACGAGAAGATTAAGGATGAGGTACTCGTTCAGGGTAGCGAGCAGTTCGTTCTGCACTATAACTTCCCGCCGTTCTCGACCGGTGAGGCTAAAGCATCGCGTGGCTTGAGCCGCCGTGAGATTGGTCACGGACACCTGGCTTGGCGTGCACTGAAGCCTATGGTCCCCGTAGGTGAGGAGAATCCCTATGCCGTTCGCGTAGTGTCGGATATCCTCGAGTCGAATGGTTCGTCTTCGATGGCAACCGTATGTGCAGGTACCCTCGCACTTATGGATGCGGGTGTTAAACTTAAGAAGCCGGTGTCGGGTATCGCAATGGGTCTTATCACCGACTCGCAGTCGGGCAAGTGGGCCGTATTGTCGGATATCTTGGGTGATGAGGATCACTTGGGCGATATGGACTTCAAGGTTACCGGTACTCGTGACGGTATCACCGCTACCCAGATGGATATCAAGGTTGATGGTCTTTCGTATGAGGTGTTGGCAGCTGCTCTGGAGCAGGCACGCAAGGGTCGTATGCACATCTTGGACAAGATCGAGGAGTGCATCTCGGAGCCGCG
The DNA here is from genome assembly GCA_045133075.1 of Alistipes sp. GTDB lineage: Bacteria > Bacteroidota > Bacteroidia > Bacteroidales > Rikenellaceae > Alistipes. The sequence continues at coordinate 3,242 of JBGUTM010000006.1, forward strand.
TGAGGATTACAAACCTTTCGTTCCCCGCATCGTACAGATTACCATCCCGCAGGATATGATTGGTGCTGTTATCGGCCCGGGCGGTAAGGTTATTCAGGATATTCAGAAGACTACCGGCACAACCATTACCATCACCGAGGTTGATGAGAAGGGTATCGTTGATATCTTTGGAGTTGATAAGGAGGCTCTGGATGGAGCATTGGCTCGCATCAAGGGTATCGTTGCAATTCCCGAGGTCGGCGAGGAGTACCACGGTAAGATTACCTCGATTGTGTCGTTCGGTGCATTCGTAGAGATTCTGCCCGGTAAGGAGGCTCTGCTCCACATCTCGGAGATCGACTACAAGCGTTTCGAGACTATGGAGGAGACCGGTCTTAAGGAGGGCGATATGATCGATGTTAAGCTCATCGGCGTAGATCCCAAGACTAACAAGTATAAGTTGTCGCACCGCGTACTGTTGCCCAAGCCCGAGGGTTGGGTCGAGCGTGAGCGTAAGCCCCGTGAGGGCGGACGTGGTGAGCGCGGTGACCGCAAGGGCCCTCGTCACGACAAGAAGCACGAGTAATCGTAATTCTAAATAGTCAGCAGAAAAGCCACCCACAACGGGTGGCTTTTTGCATCATTACCATTTCTATATTATTTGAGGTTCTCCTCCAAGAACTGTTTGCCCTCCTTGTATGCTGCGAT
>JBGUTM010000007.1:0-9556 GCA_045133075.1 Alistipes sp.
GCAACGAAGCGCAGAGGTCAGCCTTGTTCTGCTCGATAAAGTCGGGGTTCTCGGCCACGGCATCGCGCAGAGTGTAGAGGAACGAGGTCTTTAGGCCCGAGAACGAGTAGTCGAAGCCTGCCACGTGGGGCTTGGCAAAACGGAATGCCTCGGGATTACCCTCGTGGGCGAGTTTGTCGATTACGGGGCCACCCGGGTAGGGCAGGCCCATCACCTTGGCACACTTGTCGAAGGCCTCGCCGGCAGCATCGTCAATGGTGGTGCCGATAATCTCCATTTGGTATGGTGAATGTACGCAAACAATCTGGGAGTGGCCGCCGCTGACGAGCAGACACAGGAACGGGAATTCGGGGTGGGGTAACTCTTTGTCGGGCAGGTCGATAAAGTGTGATAGGATGTGGCCTTGCAGGTGATTGACCTCGACCATTGGAATATTGCCGGCAATGGACAATCCCTTGGTGAACGATACGCCCACGAGTAGCGAGCCGAGCAGGCCCGGGCCGCGTGTGTAGGCTATGGCGTCAATCTTGTCGGGGGTGAGGCCGGCCTCTTTTAAGGCGGTATCCACCACGGGGATAATGTTCTGTTGGTGAGCGCGTGAGGCGAGTTCGGGGATAACGCCTCCGTACTTGACGTGTACCGCTTGAGAGGCGATGACGTTCGAGAGCAGGGTGGTGTTGCGAATCACGGCTGCCGAGGTGTCATCACACGAAGATTCTATGCCTAATATGGTAATATCCATTGTTAAATGATGTTTTGTGTGGTTTTTGCCTGCAAATTGTAGGTTTTTAATTATTATTCGCTATATTTGTAAGTTATTAAATAACTTAATTACCGTAATTGTGCGCAAAGTTATAAAAATATTGGGAAAACTCCTATCGGCAACGATTTTGTTGTTGATAATGTTGCCCATCATCCTCTCGCTGGTCTTCGATATTCCGGCGGTGCAGAACTTTGTGGCGCATAGAGCGGCTGAGTTCGCCTCTCAAAAGCTCGATACCCGCGTAAGCATCGACCGATTGAATGTTGAGTTGCCCAACAAAATCAACCTCTATGACTTCTATGTCGAGGATTATCAGCGCGATACACTCCTCTATGTCGGACATCTGCGGGCGAATCTCGCAAGTGTGCGGGGCGGACTTAATTTTGGTTCGGCTCTCGCCGAGGATGCAAAACTCTATATTGTCGAGACATCCAACGGGGTGATGAATATCAAGGAGGTGGTCGATCGCATCGGCCGTAAGAAGGAGAAGAGTAATTTCCGCCTCGGAATCAAGAGTATTGAGGTCGATTCGCTCGATTTGCGCATCGAACGCCTCGAACATCGCAATCCGGAGTATGGTGTCGATTTTGGCGATATGCAACTGCTCGATATGAGGTGTCGGGCGAGCAACTTCTCGATTGTAGCCGCCACGGTGAGTGGCGATATTGAATCTCTGCAATTCCGTGAGCGCAGTGGCTTTGTGGTCGATGACCTCACGGGTTGGTTCTGTGTGGATAACGGCGTTATAGAACTACGGGATGCCAACATCTTAACTGCAAAATCCGATATTACACTTGACTCGTTCCGTCTTACGGGAGCCGATTGGCTTGAGTACAAGGATTTTATACATAATGTCCGCATTGATGCCGATGCAAGTCGTAGTAGGGTGTCGAGTGAGGATGTGGGCTTCTTTGCGCCGGCCATAAGATTCTGGGATACGACCCTATCGGATGTCGATCTACGTATGAATGGTACGGTCGATGACTTTACGGGTGATGTGCGTAGCGCACGCAGCGGGGGCGGTGCAACCCTGCGTGCGGATGTTGCGATTAAGGGTCTGCCCGATCACCGAAAGAGCAACTTCGATATCCGCATCAAGCGATTTGCGGCTCCGGCCGTGGAGGCAGAGCGACTGATGGCCAACATAGCACATCTGCAACTGCCTGCACAGGTTGTCGAGATGCTCGATAGGGCCGGTGACCTCTCGGTGGAGGGCCGTTTCGCCGGTAAGATATCCTCGTTCAATACCAAGGGAGTTCTGGGTACCGCGTCCGGAGATGTGGGCTTCGAGTTTAAGCTCTCGCCCGAGGAGCAGAATGCTATCTCCAAGACCATAGAGGCGAAGGTCGCCTCGGCATCTGTCGATTTGGGTCGTGTGCTTGGCCGTAAGAATTTCGGCACAACCGGCTTGAGGGTGTCGGCCGTGGGTAGTGTCGGTGGTGGTGAGTATGGCCTGGATGTAGATGGCAATATCGACCGCTTCACAATGCTCGACTACACCTACGACTCGATAAATGTGCAGGGTAGGGTGGTCAATGGCGATGTGGACGCTACAATTACGGCTCGTGACCGCAATCTCGACTTTGACTTGCGAGCAGTGTTGGGTCTTGGTGGGGAGCTGCCATCGTATGATGTTGTGGTAGACCTGCATAAGGCTGACCTCTCGGCAATGCACGTCAATCGCCGCGACTCGATAGCCACCCTCTCGGCAAACATAGGTATCGGGGCTGTGGGACATATCCCCGATGCACTCAATGGAGAGGTAAACATTGCCGATGTGCAGTATCGCTATAACGATAAGGAGGTGCGCTCCGAACATATCATCCTTACGATGGAGAGCAACGAGGATGCAAGCGCGTTTGTGCTCACCTCGGACTTTGCGGATGCTGTCTTCGAGAGCCGCAACAGCTTTAAGGATGTGTTGGCATATCTTAAGGATATGGTGGGTAAGTATCTGCCTCTGCTTGATGAGGTGCGGGCACCCGAAGCGGCGGTGGCAGCCGTTGAGACTCGGGATGGGGAGCGTGAACACAACTTCTCGCTGCTCTCGCTCACAACAAAGAACTTTAACCCCATAGCCGATGCCCTTATCGGAGGTTTGCAGGTGGCTGATGGCTCGACTGCACAGGTGCTGCTCGACCCGATAAACAACCTCTTCCTGATGCGAGCCAACAGCGACTACATCGAGCGCGAGAGGATGTTGGCAACGATGCTCAAACTCAACATCTCGAATCGTACCGACTCGCTGGCGATGCGTCTGGGGGCTGAGGATTTCTATATGGGAACATTCCACTTCCGCAATCTGGAGATGCGCAGTGGTGTTAAGAACAACTTTGTAGACCTTTCGGCGGCATTCCACGACTCGCTGAAGAACTCTTCGGGTAATCTGGGCGTGGGCATACAGTTCAAGAAGGATACGGTGACCAACCGCCGTAGCGTGGATGTGATGCTGGCTCCTTCGCGCATAGGTCGCGGAGATGACCACTGGAACCTCTCGGCCAAAAGGATAGAAGCCGATTCATCGCGTATAGTGATAGACAACTTTATGGTGCGTAATGAGCGTCAGTCGCTGGTGGTCGATGGTGTGGCATCGCGTAGCAGGGAGGATTCGCTGACTCTGTGTCTTAACGATTTCGACCTCTCACCCCTGTTGCAGGTGGCCGAGACGGTGGGCTACAATATCGAGGGCCGTACTAATGGTTATGCCTCGGTGAAGTCGGCACTCAAGGGTAGTGAGATTGATGCCGATATCCGTCTGGACAGTATCCTTGTGAATAATATACCTCTGCCGGCGATGAAACTCGACTCGCAGTGGGATTTCGAGCGTAATAGAGCACGATTCTTCGTCACCGAGCGAGAGAAACGCGATACGATTATTCGAGGATTCTATGCTCCTTCGCAGGTGCGCTACTACGCCAAGGTCGATATGGACAGCCTCGATATGGCTCTTATCAACCCGCTGCTCAAGGGAGTCATCTCCGATACGAGAGGTGTGGCGGTTGCAGACCTGACCTTTACGGGTGCTCGCCGCGAGGCCGAGCTGCGAGGCGATATCCTGGTGAGGGATTTGAGCACACGCATCGACTATACGCAGGTTGAGTATCGTGTGCCACAGGCCAAGGTGTCAGTGCGTAATAATCTCTTCCATATTGACGATGTAGAGGTCTTCGACCCCGAGCAGAATAAGGGTGTGCTGAACTTCGATTTGAGCCTTAATCGCCTGTCGAACATCTCCTATAAACTTAACGTGCGTCCCGAGAAGATGATGGTTCTCAACACTACGGCGCAGGATAACGACTACTTCTACGGCAAGGTGTACGCCAGCGGAGCAGCAACCATCTCGGGCGATAAGAGTGGTGTGGTGATGGATATCGTGGCTGCCACGGATGATAATACGGAGTTCTTCCTGCCGTTGTCGGGCAAGTCGAATGTGGCAAATGCCGACTTTGTGATATTCGAGCAGGCCGATAAGCCCGATACCACCAACTACCTGGTGCGAAAGAAGCTGATGTTTGAACGCCGCCAGCGCAGAGTCTCCACTTCGGAGGGTGCGATGGATATAAATATGGCTCTTGACGTACATCCGAATGCTATGTGCCAGTTGGTTATCGACCCCACGGTGGGTGATATCATCAAGGGACGTGGTGAGGGTGCACTCAATATGCATATCAATCCGCGCCAGAATGTCTTCGAGATGTATGGCGACTACACCATTACCGAGGGTAGTTATCTGTTTACGTTGCAGAACATTATCAACAAGAAGTTTATCATCGAGGAGGGCTCGACCATCAACTGGACGGGTGAGCCGGTGGATGCGTTGCTCAATATCAATGCGGTGTATAAGGTCAAGGCTTCGCTGCAACCGCTGCTGGCCGGTAGTGTCTCGTCTAATACCTCGACACGAGCCGTGCCGGTGGATTGTATCATCCACTTGAGCGACCGCCTGACCAAGCCGACCGTCACGTTCGATGTGGTGGTGCCCAATGCCGACCCCGATGTGCAGGCGGTAGTGGCCAACGCTCTGAGCACTCCCGAGAGCCGTTCACAGCAATTCCTCTACCTGCTTGTGGCCAACAGCTTTATCTCGGAGGCAGCATCGGGCAGTTCGTCAAATATCGGAGTTACGGCATCTGCTGCCACAGGTTTTGAACTGCTGTCGAATCAGTTGAGCAACTGGCTTTCGGCAGATGATTACAATATCGTCATCCGCTATCGACCCAAGACCGAGGTGACGAGCGATGAGGTTGATTTTGGCTTCTCGACCGAGCTTATAAATGACAGATTGCTGTTGGAGGTTGAGGGTAACTATATGGTGGATAAGTCGATGGCGGTGAATCCTAACGCCTCGAATCTGATGGGTGAGGCCTATCTCACGTGGCTTATCGACCGTGCGGGCAACCTGCGTTTGAAGGGCTTTACCCACACTATCGACCGTTTTGACGAGAATCAAGGTTTGCAGGAGACGGGTATAGGAATCTATTACAAGCAGAGTTTCAACAACCTCAAGGATTTGAAACAGCGCATCAAGGATAACTTTGCCATTCGCCGCCGTGAGAAGGGGCTCAAAAAGCGAGGCAAGAGTAATGAGAACGCGGTGACGCCGAGTGCGGATGCGCTGCCAGCAGCTCCCGAGTTAAGCTCTTCGATGCTGACCACGCCCAGTGCCAAACCCGAAAAACAAGAGAACGAAAAATAAAAAGTTTTTTACTACTTTTACACATAAATTACAGTCCCCAAAATGAAGAATACCTATCTTAGTTCGAAACCTCACTACGAGATTCTTGATGGCTTACGAGGTGTAGCGGCCATCCTTGTGGTGTTATATCATATTTTCGAGGGGTTCTCATTTGCCGAACTTACCAACAATGCGGGAGATGGCATAATTAGGACTCTCAACCACGGACATATTGCGGTAGATTTCTTCTTCATCCTCTCGGGCTTTGTTATAAGCTATGCATACGATGACCGCTGGGGCAAGATGAGCACTTGGCAATTCTTCAAGCGCCGCCTTATACGCCTCCACCCGATGTTGATTATGGGTGCAATTATAGGCGTAATAACTTTCGCCATCTCAGGCTTTGCAAAGTGGGACGGAAGCACAACGCCTATTAGCTGGGCTATGACGGCTATGTTGCTTACGATGTTGATGATACCTGCTGTGCCGGGTGTTTCTTATGAGGTGCGCGGTAATGGCGAGATGTTCCCTCTGAATGGCCCGGGTTGGTCGCTCTTCTTCGAATATGTAGGAAACATCGTCTACGCCCTATTCATACGGCGTCTATCGACAAAGGTCTTAGCAATTTTGACAATCGTTTTGGGCTGCTTGCACTCATGGTTCTTTATTGGCAATGTGTCGGGATACGATATGGTTGGTGTCGGTTGGACTATCGATGAGGTCAATTTCTGGGGCGGACTTATACGAATGCTCTTCCCCCTCACAATGGGTATGCTCATAGCACGCACCTTCAAACCTCGCAAGGTGAAGGGCACCTTTGCGATATGTAGCGTAGTACTTATCCTGCTGTTTGCATTACCCTACATCCCATCCACAGCTACGATAAGCACCAACAGCCTCTACGAGGTGGTATGTATAGCTCTTATATTCCCATTTATCGTATGGCTGGGAGCGTGTGGAAACTTCGGGGCGAAGAGTGAAAAGATAGGCAAGTTGCTCGGGGATATATCTTACCCCTTGTACATCGTGCACTACCCGATAATGTACCTCTTTTATGCTTGGCTTATCGAGAATAAGCACTACACCTTGCAGAGTTGTTGGCCGGTTGCTCTGCTTGTTGTCGCTTCGAGCATAGCACTTGCACTGCTATGCCTGAAGTTATATGACGAGCCCGTGCGCAAGTGGCTATCCAAGAGATTGTTGAAACAAAAATAAGTAAGAACACAATAACAATTGTAGAACACAATAAAAACTTAAATAAAATTTACGACTATGATTACACTTTTGCAGGCTACCGAGGCTGTAGCCAACGAAACAATCGAAAAAACTGCTCAAATGGGATTGTGGGAACTCTTCACCAAGGGCGGTTGGCTTATGTGGGTGCTGCTCCTGTTGGGCGGATTTACCATCTTTATCTTTGTTGAGCGATTTGTTGCCATTCGCAAGGCTTCGCAGCTCGATATGCACTTTATGAATCGCATCCGCGACTACATCTATGACGGCAAAATCGATTCGGCAGTCAATCTCTGCAAGAAGACCGACACCCCGATTGCCCGTATGATCGAGAAGGGTATCGAGCGTCTGGGTCGCCCGATGAATGATGTGCAGACCGCTATCGAGAATGTTGCAAACCTCGAGGTGTCGAAGCTCGAGAACGGACTTCCGTTCCTGGCAACCATCGCCGGAGGAGCTCCGATGATCGGTTTCCTCGGTACGGTTATGGGTATGGTGCAGACCTTTATGGATATGTCTGCCGCAGGCGGTACGGTCGATATGGCACTGCTCTCGAGCGGTATGTATATCGCAATGGTGACCACCGTGGGCGGTCTTATCGTTGGTATCCCCGCATATTTTGGCTACAACTACCTGGTAGCTCGCATCGAGAAACTCGTCTTCCGTATGGAGGCCAACTCGATCGCGTTTATGGACATCCTTAACAAACCTGTTCAAAAGTAATCTACTATGGCTATCAAACACGGCTCAAAGGTCGATAAGTCATTCTCCTCATCGGCGATGACCGACCTGATGTTCCTGCTGCTGATATTTATGCTTATCGCCACCACGCTCATCAACCCTAATGCGTTGAAGCTGTTGTTGCCCAAGAGCTCTAACCAGCTTAAGGATAAGGCGATAACCACCGTTTCGATTCAGCAGAACGGCTCCTCGTATAACTACTATGTCGAGTTGGAGCAGGTGAAGGGTATCGAAGGCGTAGAGCGTGCCTTGCAGGCTCGTCTCGAGGGCCAGGAGGATCCGACCGTATCGCTCCACTGCGACAAGAGTGTGGCCATTGATGAGGTGGTCAAGGTTATGAACGTGGCTAAGGATAATAACTACAAACTGATTCTGGCAACACAACCCTAAATGGGGCTATGTAAACAACTCGAATATGTACTACTACGACCCGAACGATAATCGCTCGAAGCAGTGGGCGGCTCTGGCTGCGGCAGTGTATGTGCTGACGCTGGGGTCGGCATTTGCCTTCGTGTCGTTCGATTTCGGAAAGATGCAACCTCCGGTGGGCAATGAGATCGTGGTCGAGTTTCTCGAGCCGACCCCACCACCGCCACCTCCGGCTCCGCCGAAGGTGCGTGCGCCCGAGCCGAAGATGCACGATACATTTGCACCCCAAGATAACGAACAGCAGGTTGCCGGCAAGGATGAGCATACCCGCACGGTCAATCCGAAGGCCCTCTTCAAGATGAATAAGGGTGGAGCCGATGAGCCCGACCAGACCGGCAACCCGAAAGCACAACAGGGCGAGAAAGATGAGGCGAAGGGTACGGGCGGAGGTCTGAATCCTGAGGGTAACGACCAACTCGACCGTGGATTGCAGGGCCGAGGTTTGGTTGGTGACCTACCACGACCATCCTATCCGGGCAATAAGAGCGGTAAGGTGGTTATCCGTGTCACGGTCGATAAGACAGGACGTGTGACCAATGCCGTCTATGAGCCTAATGGCTCAACCTCTTCGGATGATGCTCTGGTGCAGGCGGCTATTGCCGCTGCCAAGAAGGCTCGATTTACCGAGAGCCGCAGCTTCATTGAGGGTGGAACCATAACATATCGCTTTAACCTGAAATAAGAGGCGTTTGATTATGAAGAAGATCTTGCTTTTAGCAGTAGCGTTGCTCTCCGGCGTGATTAGTGCCGTTGCACAGGTACGACACCATCATCACAGCCATCGCACCGAGCAGGTGAAGGTTGAGGTGTCGGACACCCTCTCTCGCCCGAAGTATGATGGAGCGCATATAGCCTTTGCCGTGACCAAACACGACTTTGGCGTGGTGAAGCGTAAGGGAGGTGATCTGCACGTTCTTTTCGAGTATACGAACGATGGCACGGAGCCGCTGGTGATTACGCGTATAGCGACATCGTGCACCTGTCTCCGTACCGATTACCGCCGCCGACCGCTCGATGTGGGGGAGAGTGCAAAGATAGAACTTACCTACGAGCCGCATAAGATGGAGGCGGGAATGTTCCACAAGGTTGTGCAGGTATACTCCAACTCGGTGGATGGTATGCGCCTGCTTACGGTCAGCGGTAACGCTGTGGAGAAGTAGGATGTAGATAGATATACGTAGAGGGCTGTCCGATCTTGGTGTCGGACAGCCCTCTATTATTGAGAGTGGGCATTACTCCTCCTTGAATCCCTGAGCCTTGAGGCGAATATCCGAACCATCGGGAGTGACAAGGGCTGCGCCGGTGTTCTCGGCGGTAATGTGGCCTATGACGTCAATGCCTCCCATACGCATAACCTTCTCCTGCATTGCCAGAGGAACGGTGAAGAGCAACTCGTGATCCTCGCCACCATTGAGTGCTGCTACCACGGGGTCGGCGTGCATCTCCTCGGCCAGGGCCGAGGTCTGCTTGGCGATGGGGATACGCTCGAGGTAGATTCGAGCACCACACTTCGAAGCCTTGCAAATCTGTATCAGGTCGCTGGCCAGACCATCCGAGAGGTCAATCATCGAGGTCGGCACAATGCCCTCCTCGGCGAGCTGCTCGACCACATCCTTGCGAGCGCGAGGCTTCAGGTACTTCTCAAGCAGGTACTCATAACCTTCGAATTGCGGCTCGGGATTATCAACACCCTTCAGTACACGCTTTTCGCGTTC
>JBGUTM010000008.1:0-2647 GCA_045133075.1 Alistipes sp.
TATCGCAGCCCTATTTATCGGATTACACGCACCTTCTCACCGGCCTTGAGGCGATAGACTCCGGCAATGACTACCCTATCACCCGGCTCCACACCACTATCGACCAGCACCCTATCGCGGTCAAAAATTTCACCCAGACGAACCTTTCGCAGAGAGACTATATCCATCGAATCGACCACCCAGACATAGTTACCATCGTGTATCGGGGCATATATCGCCGAGATGGGCAACGACACCGCCTCGGGAAGTTCATCTACCGAGCGCATCGTCACCGTGCAGGACATTCCGGGGATGATATGGTAGCGGTGGCGATTCACATCGAGCAACTTGAGCGACACAGGAAAGCCCGAAGCATCGGACGATGTGCGGGCATAATCCTTGACCACGGCCTCAAACTCCACATTCGGGATATTGGCAAACGCCACGCTAAAGGAGGTTGTTTTGCGCGTTAGCAGTCCAAGACTGCTCTCGGGGATAGTAAACCCCACCGTGGTACTCACGGGATTGACCAATCGCAGAATTGTCTGTCCCGCCGATACTCGCTGGAAGGCATCGACATAGACCCTCTCAATAACGCCCGAAAAGGGTGCTCGCAGGCGCGTATCCTTCAGCAAATCGACCGAGTTATTGTAGGCCGAGCGGGCCTGCGAGTAGAGGGTCTGTGCCGACTCGAACTCCTGCTGCGACACGGCATCGTGGTCACGCAGTCGCTTGGCTCGTTCCAGACGTGAACGAGCCTCCTCATACGCCGAGCGATCGGCCTCAACCTGCAACTCGACATCCCTCTTATCGAGCGTAGCCAGCAGTGCCCCACGGGCAACGCTATCACCCTTGACCACAGGCACCGAGAGCACCTGACCGCCGATTTTGAATGCGAGATTTGTCGCATCATCAGCAGTCGAAAGCCCCGCAAAATCCTTATTCACATAACGTGCATATTCAGCCACCTCGACACGTACCACACGCGGTCTAACGGGCTGATTGGGCATATAGTCACACGCCGTAACTATCACCGAAACAAGTAGAATGGCAAGTGTTCGCATAAAAAAATTGACTTTCTCGAGGGAAAGTCAATTTTTATACCAATTTTATTTATACTCTTACGAAACTACTCCTTGATGAGTTTTGCACGCAGTTGCTCTATCTTCTTCTCGGCCTCGGCCTGCAAATTTGCAGACTGTGTCTCGGCCGCTCGCACCAGAGCATCTCCACTCTTTTGCGCCGCAAGTTTGGTGATAGGATTCTTCGCCTTGGCCACCAGCGCATTACTCTGCTTTTGAGCCTCGGCAACCAACTTCGCACCGGCCTTTTGTGCCTCCTCGCGAATCTTAGCGGCCTGCTTCTCGAACTCCTCATTCATATCGGCACTGCCCGTAGCCTTCTGCAACTGCTGATTGACTACATTGGTTACAGCCTCCTTAGCCGCTTCCTTGACATCGAGCGAAATCTTCGGCGAGGTAAATGTTCCACCGATATTGGCCTTCACATTCGAGAGGATACCTCCTGTGGTTTTGGACGGCAGTTTGATATCGGCCACATAGTCAATAGAGGTGTCAAGTCCCGTAGAGCCCGATAGTTTCATCGCCACGCCTCCCATCTTGATATCGAAGGGCAAGGTGTAAACCCTGCCGTCACGAATCGTGAAGGCAATGCGCACATCCTTAGCCTCGATATTGCGCAGTCGGTCATCCTTCAGCGCGGTCGCCAGAGCTTCGAAGGCCTTGATATTCTGCACCTCGATATGCTCCGAGCGAATCTCGCCCGAGGCATTAAGCGTATCGAAATTGACACCCATATTCTCGGTCAGTGCGGTCGATAACGACATCTTCATCGAATAGTCACCACCCATCTTCTCGAAAATCGGAACAATCTGCTTGACGAAATCGAGCTGACGGAAAGTCTCTCCATACTTCGCATTGGCAAAGTCGAGCGAGAGTTTGAGCTTGGGCGAAGCTACGCTTGCCGCAGTCGAGTAGCTGCCCGTAGCAGCAACCTTACCTCCAAAGGCATCGAGCGAGAGTCGGTCAATCGAGAGTGTCCCGTTCGAGAGCGACACACGGCCCACGAAATCCTCAAAGGTCATCTTCTGGAAGAGAATCTTCTCCATATCTACCGCCAACGAGAGCTTCAGATTCTTCGGCACCTCAATAGCCTGCATCGGCTCATCGCTACCCTCCTCCGCGGGCTCTGCGCTCTGCGCGGTCTGCTCACCCTCCTCCTCGGTAGGCATCATAGCCAACAGTTCGTTGGCATCGAGCATATTGGATTTCAACGCCAGTGAGCCGTGAAGGGTCGTATTACGCAGGAAATATCCGATATAGTTCGAGACCGAGCCCGTGGCCGAGAGGTCGCTCGACCCCACCGTCACGCCACACTCCGAGAGGCGGAGTTCAGCCGGAGTAACCGTTGCCGACATACGATTCACATTGATATCGGGCAGGCCCTCCAGACGCGCAACCATATCCTCAATGGTAAGCGTTCCGCTTGCCTTAATAGCCTCATAACGCTCCTTCTCGATATCCGACATCTTGCCATCGGCACTCATATCGAGGGTCACAACTCCGCCCAGATTTATAGACTCATCGAGAGGATAGACCCTCTTCACAGCTCCCAAATCGACCTTACCCCTGGCCGTAGCCTTGAAGCG
>JBGUTM010000009.1:0-2035 GCA_045133075.1 Alistipes sp.
GGAGTATTGGGCACCCTGCCCTGGGAATATGTATGCGTGTTTCATGGTGTTAGCGGTATTTTGTGCAAAGATAGTAAAATTTTTTTACTGGGATACCCAGTCTTCAGACTCCAGTATCCCCAGTATCCCCAGTATCCCCAAAAAATAACCCCCTAAAAATTTGTTTGTCAGTATATATATATGTAACTTTGCGCCCGAAATATAGTATATGTTAGGTAAATCACATAATTTTAACAACTTAAATTTTATTTAAGATGAAGAAAATCAACAATTTGAAGTACACCGCTCCGGCGGTGGAGATTGTGGAGTTTGCTGTCGAGGCAGGCTTTGCAGAATCTAACTTCCTCAATGCTGCCAGCAATGGTGAGTATGAGGAGAATGCTAACGGAGATTATTAACAGCTAAAACAATGAAGACAATGAAGAATCTTATGAAAATCGTGTCGCTCGTTGCAGTAGCTGCGATGAGCTTCGTATCGTGCTCGAACAATTTCGAGGATGTAAACACTTCTGACAAGACTTTCCAGCTGACTATCGCTGCCGAGAAGCCCGCATTGGAGAGCGACTCGCGTACCGAGTTCAGCGATGGCTCGGTTATCTGGACCGATGGCGACCAGATCCGCGCTTGCTACTACCACACCAGCGGTGTATGGAGTAGGTACTACGCTTCGCAGGAGAATACTATTTCGGCTGATGGCAAGAAGGCTACTTTCTCGAAGATTAACGGCACAACCGGCTTCCCCGCACTGGATGGTGGTAAGTACTACTTCTATGCAGGTTATCCGAAGAATGCTATCGGTGGCGGTAACACCACTGCTCCTGAGAATGGTGTTCTTTCTCTTGTAGTTCCTACAGAGCAGACTATGACCAAGCTCGGCACTTTCGATGCAAATGCCGATATTATGGTTGGTGCTACTCCCGAGGCTCTCGATGCACCTACTACCGAGGTTGTTTCGATGGAGTGGACCCGTATGGTTGCTCACGGTTGTGTAACTCTGAAGAATCTTGCAGCTGAGAATGGAGAGATTATCAAGAACGTAACCTTCACTGCTCCCGAGGGTGAGAACCTGACCGGTAATGGCGAGGTAAACTTCGAGGATATGGATCTTTTGGTTCTTGATAACAATACCGTAACTGTAAACCTTCCCGCAAATACTGCAGCTAATGTAGCAAGCCTTGATGTGTGGTTCTGCTCGGCTCCTGTAACTATCGCTTCGGGTAAGAACTTTACCGTAACTGTTGAGACTACTCGCGGTACCTACACTCGCACTATCACTGCTAATGCAAACGGTATCAAGTTCCTGCAGAATCGCTACAATACTCTCGGTATCAATATGGCATCGGCAGAGTTTACTCCTGCGGCTGTTAGCTCAACTGTTTACAAGCAGATTACCTCAATGGCAGAGTTGACCACCGGTGAGTATGTAATTGTGGGAATTAAATCTTCGACTTACTATGCATTGCCTCAAAATCCAACTATGACAAGCTCTAAAATTGATGGTGAGGCAATTAGCGTAAATAATGACGAAATTACTGAGGCTGATGCAAAGGGCTATGTTTGGACTATCACAATGAACGGAAATGTTGCAACTTTGTTTGATGGCACAAAATACTTGCTTAAGGCCAATTCGGCAAATACTAATTTCTTGTTAAGCGCAACTGCAGATACGAACAATTGGACGGTAGCGTATGACGGTGGTTTTAAGTTTACATCTCAAGCGCAGACTGACTATGTTATCGTGATGAATATCCAAAACTTAAATCGTTTTGGTCCGTACAAGAGCAGTAACTGGGGAGGATCTAATTACTCTAAGATATATCTTTACAAGAAGACGGTGAACGATCCTAACGCACCGAGCCTTTCGGTTGCACAGACTACTGTTGAGTTGGAGAATACCGAGTGCGAAGGTACAGTTGTCGTTAATTCCAAGAATATTACTACTATCAATGTAGAGTCGAGTGCAGATTGGCTCTTGGCTGACATCGAGGATGGTAACCTCTACTATATCGCTGAGGCTAACGATGGCGTAGCGCGT
>JBGUTM010000010.1:0-2294 GCA_045133075.1 Alistipes sp.
GCATAACGCTCCACGGCGATATCATACGCCTGCTTAATTCTTGCTTCGTTCATAGTTTTATGTTTTGGTTTTACGATATTTTCTACTTTATATCCTTAAGTCTGCGATAGGCCATCTCCCACGCCTCGACATCCTGCGGCATAAAAACCTCGGTCTGTACCGAAGCGCGAATAATATCACGAGCCTCGGCCAGAGAACCCACAGCCCCCGCACCGATGGCCTGCATCATCACATTCCCGATAGCAGTAGCCTCCGAGGGGCCTGCCAGAACACGCTTACCGATAGCGTTGGCCGTATATTGATTGAGCAGTCGATTCTTCGAGCCGCCACCAATAATATGCAGCACGTCAATCTCGAATGGAGCCATATCCTCCAACATATCCAACACCTGGCGGTAGCGCAGAGCAAGACTCTCGAAGATGGTGCGAACGACCTCTTTTTCGCTCTGTGGCGGGGTCTGACCCGTGCGCAGGCAAAACTCCTCAATTGCGCGTAACATTGATGTAGGATTGGCAAACGAGGCATCATCGGGGTTGATAAATCGCACAAAAGGCTCAGCCGATCCGGCCATCTCAACAATCTCGGGATAGGTAAACTCCTTACCATCACGCGCCCACTCCTTACGGCACTGCTCCAAAAGCCACATTCCGCAGATATTTTTCAGGAATCGGGTAGTGCCCCCGACACCTCCCTCATTCGTAAAGTTAAGGAGAGAGGACTCCTTGCTGATTATCGGCTCACGGGTCTCGATACCCATCAGCGACCAGGTGCCCGAGGATAGATATGCAAACCTCTCATTCTCGGCCGGCACCGCTGCCACCGCCGAAGCGGTATCGTGTCCGGCAACGGCAACCACATCAACCTTGCCGATACGGGTCTGCTCGGCCAGAGCGTCTGTCAAAGGGCCAATCACCGAGCCGGGGAGTTGCACCTCGGGGAAGATGTCGGCATTGACACCCGCAGCCTCCAGGAGCGAGGCCTCCAGTTTGCCGGTGCGAGGGTTGAGAGCCTGCGAGGTCGAGGCAATGGTATATTCGCATATCGCCCTGCCCGTAAGCATATACGATAGTGCATCGGGCATAAAGAGCAGGCGATGAGCCTTCATAATCGGAGTATATCCCTCCTGTACGGCAGCATATATTTGGTAGAGGGTATTAAAATTCATAATCTGGATACCGGTCTTATCGTAGACCTCCTCACGCGGGACAATCTCGAAGAATCGCTCGGGTGCACCATCGGTATAGGGATCGCGATAGGCACGCGGCATTCCGAGAATCGAGCCATCCTCACCGATGGGCACAATATCGACACCCCAGGTATCGACACCTATCGAATCGGGAATAACGCCCTCACGAGCACACGCCGCAAGGCCCTCCTTGAGGTGCTCGTACAGCCCCATAAGATTCCAGTAGAACTTTCCGTGCAGTTCCACGATAGCATTCGCAAAACGGGTAAGTTCGCGTATTTCAATTTTGCCATTTTGCAGAGTTCCTATCACCGAACGGCCGCTTGTCGCCCCCAAATCAAAGGCTAAAAAGTTGTAAATCTTCATATATTTCGCCATTTTTTCACTACGTATTACAAAATTAACCGATATTTTTGTAATTTCGAGTACAAAAATTGACATAAAATATTTCAAATTTGACACGCTATGGCAAGCTTCGATTCCAATTCGCTGAAATATCTGACCATCGGCCCTCACGATGAGGAGTGGGGATTGGTCGTAACCACCGTGGGCCGACAGTCCATCGAGCCCAACGCCTGTTATCCCGCGATGCAACACCCCGAGACCTACGATTTCAAGCCCCAGAACGGCCGTATTTTGGATGAATTTCAGATTATCTATATCTCCGAAGGACACGGTACATTCGAATCGCAGTCAATACCTCGCCGCAAGGTTGAACCGGGAACGGTGATGCTACTCTTCCCGAACGAACGTCACAACTACGCCCCCGACAAACGAGAGGGATGGAGCGAATTTTGGATAGGCTTTCGTGGAGAGATGGCCGAGAAGTTACTCTCCGCAGGTTTCTTCTCTCCCAAAGATGCTCTTATACGCATCGGACACAGCAACTCGCTGATAGCACTCTACCGCGATGCCATACGCATTGCCGAACGCGAAAATATGGGCTGCCAGCAACTCCTTGCCGGCATCGTGACACATATGCTCGGACATCTCATCTACAAAAGTCGCAACGGCCGTAACGGATCCAACCGCACCGAGGAGATTATCAATGAGGCGCGTCAGCTTATGCGTGAGCGCGTACACCACTCGTTACACGCCGAGCAGATAG
>JBGUTM010000011.1:0-8415 GCA_045133075.1 Alistipes sp.
TAGTATTATATTGCAGATGAAAATGGGGAGAGCAAGCAGCTCTCCCCATTTTTTTGCATCGTAACCCTATTTTTTACGCAATTGTGATTCCGGAGGTGTGGGTATGGCGGTTTGTCATACTCTTGAGTGAGCCTCTTCTGATAGCGACTACTACCCCTCCTCAATGATTCCTCCGCCGAGCACAACACCTTCTCGGTAGAATGCAGCCGCTTGACCGGGAGCAATGGCCGTTAGAGGCTCGTGAAGATGAACGAGCAGGGTGTTGTCGGGCAGCAGGGTAACCCGGCATCGATTCTCTTGTTTTCGATAGCGGATTTTTACGATGATATCCTCTTTGTCTAAAAGAAGAGAGGGGTTTACGATATTCCAATCTTTTAAGCGCATCTCTGTACGTTCGAGCGACTCCAAATCGCCGAGCACAACCTTGTTTTCCGCAGGCACAATCTCCTTTACGAAGACCGCCTGGTTGAGGTCGATGCCCAAACCTCGCCTTTGACCAATCGTATAGAACGGATAACCCTCGTGCCAAGCGATGAAATCCCCCTTTGTATCGACAAATTTACCCTTTCGAATGGACTCTGCCGGGACTTTATCCCGAAGAAAAGAGCGATAATCCATCGGGCAGAAGCAAACCCCCAGGCTATCTTTTTTGTGTGCAGCCTTCAAAAAACCTCGCTCCTCGGCTATCTCGCGGACACGCTGTTTGGTCAGCCCACCCATCGGTAAAACCATTCGTTCCAAAATATCTTGTGGCAAGCCCCACAAGAAGAAAGATTGGTTTTTATCCACATCTGCGCCATTGATTATGTGCCAAAAACCGTCAATTTTTTCTTTTTGAACATAGTGTCCTGTTGCCAGGTGGTATATGCCCATCTCATCGGCAATTTGACGAAGTAGCGGCCACTTTAGGTAGTTGTTGCATAGGGTGCATGGTACAGGTGTATGACCAGCCATGTACTCACTGACGAAATAGTCGATAATTGTAGATTGGAAGAGTTTTCTCTGGTCGGAAATGATGTGCTGAATACCAAGGCGGTGGCATAACTCACGAGCATCCTCGAGATACTCGGTGCAACCATCCTTCTCGTAGAAACGGAATGTGACGCCGATAACCTTATATCCGGCATCTTGCAGAAGTAGTGCGGCCACGGAGCTGTCCGTACCACCACTCATTCCCAACAAAACACACTTTTTCGCCTCCATAGTACAAATATAGCGAAAAATAAGAAACAACTATGATAGCTTGTCAATCTCTCGCTGTAGCAGGTCAAGAAATTTTGCTGCGTGGCTCACGAAACAGATGAAGAGGCGTGTGCAACGGGACTCTTTTGCTGGTCGATGACCTTGCCCGAAATCGTACACCTTGCCCCCTGCGCAGAGAGCGTAAACGGAGCACAGCAAAGTGCAAGAATGAGTATGATGGATGTAACTATATTCTTTATCATAGATTCAAATTTTGGGTAAAGGTACGAAAAATATATAAAGTCGGCACATCAGACACATATAATACCCCATCAGGTCTTCGCTGCCCGACACAAGCATTAGTAACGCGGGCAGGAGCCGACTTCGCAAGAGGTCGGCTCCACTCACTTTGAGTGCTAAAAAAGTTCTTAACTTATTGATTATAGCCTATATTTTATTACTTTTGCGACCCTTTATCAAAAATTTACAGCTATGAGAGAGATAAATCCGCAAGAAACCACTCGCGCATACGCCTTTGAAATGTGGATGCAGGCACCCAATCCTATGGTGACATTCTTTAAGACACTTGATGTATCACGCCTTTTGAAAATCAGCCGTAAGCGTGGGTTGAAATTCAATATGCTGATGTGCTACTGCATCGGTCGTGCCGCCACGCAGGTCAAAGAGTTTTTTCTGTTGCCTGTAAATGGAAAGTTGATGCAGTACGACACCATCGCTGTAAACACTATTGTTGCCAACACGGCGGGCGAGGTGAATTCGTGCGACCTCCCTTTTAGCGAGGATTTGGAGCAATTTAACAGCAACTATCTGCACCTTACAAAGCAAGTGGCGGAGAGTTGTACCGACCACGATCTATCGGCCGAGAGTATGGTTATCGGCACCTCGGCATTGGCGCAGTACAAAATTGACGGTGCGGTGGGTATGTATAGCGGTATTTTCAATAATCCGTTTATGATTTGGGGCAAGTACAAACGAGGCTTGTTTAAGACCTCGCTGAGCGTATCATTCCAATTCCACCATACCCAAATGGATGGAGCCCACGCAGCGAAATTTCTCGACCTGCTACAGCGAGAGATTGACGCACTCAACAGTTATTCTTCAAATACATGCAGGAGAAATTCAGGGCATAAAACTGAAAATAAATAGACATTTGTCAAAAGTTGTCAAAAACTAGGGGTTACTTTGCGACAAAGTAACCCTTAAATGTTTTTGTTATGTCACTTTGGGATTGGCTGCTTGCAGCGTGGATTTATGAAGAGCTGTTTGATGACGACTCGAACGACAGCTCACACAACAACACTTGCGACTATGATTCGTCATACGACTACGATGATTATGAGGAGGATTATTGATGCGCGATGGTGTAAGTTTTCACATTTTCAAAACCACCGAATAGAAATAATTCTTAACTTTGTATAGTATTAAATTATTACAATAGTCGTGATACTATTTATTTGTATAGTTATCCTTCTTGTCATCTGGAAGATTTGGCTTTCCAATCCTAAGAATATTGGCAAGATAGGCGAAAAGCGTGTGGCGCGAAAACTTAGTTGGTTATCAGAAGAGTATATAACGCTTAATGATGTATTATTACCCACTCGCTACGGAACGACGCAAATAGATCATATTGTGGTATCGCCTTACGCGATTTTTGTAATTGAAACGAAGAATTACAAAGGGTGGATATTTGGACATCAAGATTCAGAAGAGTGGACACAAAGTCTGCTCGGCAAGAAAAGAATGTGGGGTTGGTCGAGTGAACAACATAAATTTAGGAATCCGATTCGTCAAAATTTAGCGCATTTCAGAGCTGTCAGAGATATTCTAAAAGATATAGGCGATTTTACTATTATCCCTATTGTCGCTTTTTCGGATAGAGCCGATTTGAATATCACAACGCCTAATCATACCGTAATCAATTGGTCTGACTTGCGCGCTGTGATAAAGTCATATCAAACGCCAAGCATCTCCCTCGATAATATTCAGCGAATTGTAACTCAACTCTCTACGGTTAATATCACAACAGAGGGTAGCAGAGAACAACATGCCCAGCAAGCTCAAACAATACAACAAAATAGAGATTTAGCAATAGCTAATCGTTGTTGTCCTAACTGCGGCGGACAATTGGTTGAAAGAAAAGGTAAATATGGCTCTTTCTTTGGTTGCTTGAATTACCCAAATTGCAGATTTACACATAAATATTAGACTAAAATAACTATGTTCGCCTACACCTACATATCTAAAGGTGATTTCAGTTGTGATTGACTTCGCTGCGCTTGTCTTTCACTGCGTCGGCTCGGCAATTATCCAAAAACAAAGCGGGATTGACACAGTCGCTATGCTTTTCTGCGTCTTTCCCGCACGAAACCTCGGATATAAACAAACATCATCGACAAGTTCTGCGCAGCAGAATATCTTTTGTTGTATCAGTAACTATTAGTGAGCAAGTTCCCATAGCCACTGATACAACAAAAGCCACTCACAAAGGAGTGGCTTGTCAATGATGTTTGTCTACATCGCTCGTGATTCCGGCGGGATTCGAACCCACGACCCACAGCTTAGAAGGCTGTTGCTCTATCCAACTGAGCTACGGAACCATACCCGTTTGGGGATGAACGCGCACCGCAAGCACAACGCCCACATCCAAAACTCCGGCAAAAGTAATATAAAATTCCCAATCACACAAACTTTACCACCTTGTTTATGGCAAAGACCTCAAAATCACCTCTCTTTGGCATATAGAACTGGTTTATGACCCGCAACAACTGGCTACAACCCAATTCTTCCACACCATCCAATTTACTACCTTCGATATCGCCGTGTGTGTCCCGGCAAATCTATCACTCCTCACCTTACAAAAAAATGGTCGGACCCCCGAAGAGTCCGACCTTTATCATTGTCTGATATCGCTCTGTTAGAAGAACTTAACCTGCTCTCCAACAATAGACGAAATGATATTGTTTGCTGCCGAAGAGGCTCCGATACGGAACAGATCGGTGGTGATCCACTCCTCTCCCAGAATCTCCTTGACGATGGTGTAGTAGAGCGCAGCATCCTCGGCTGTGCGGACACCTCCGGCCGCCTTGAAGCCAACCTTGCGCCCCGTCTTGTCGTAGTAATCCTTGATGGCGTGACACATAACAACTGCCGCCTCGGGTGTGGCTGCCACATCAATCTTACCGGTCGAGGTCTTTACGAAATCGGTACCGGCAAACATCGACAACAGCGAAGCCTTACGAATCAAATCCGGGGTTTTGAGGGCACCCGACTCGATGATAACCTTCAGCACGGTCTCCTCGCCTGCCTCCTGGCGTAAAACCTCCACCTCATTTGCGGCCTCATCATACTCGCCTGTGAGCATCTTGCCCACATTCAGCACGATATCAACCTCATCGGCTCCGTTCTCGACTGCCATAGCGACCTCCAACATCTTAACCTCAAGGAAGGTTTGCGATGCGGGGAATCCGCCGGCAACGCTCGTGATGCGCATAGGCGAACCATCCACAGCCAGTCCCACGGTCTCCACAAACGAGGGATATACACAGATAGATGCCACATTAGGAATCTCGGGGTAGGCCTGGTAGAACTCCACGGCACGCTCGGCAAACTTGGTCACTGACTTCACCGAATCGTTACACGAAAGGGTTGTAAGGTCGATTGTCGAGTAGCAAAATTTATAAACATCAATGTTCTCATTGGCCTTTGCGGCAGCCTTCAGCTGCGCCACCTCCTCGGCAACCTGAGCTTCGCTCGGTGCGGGAGCATATTCGTTAAGGTGATTAGCGTATTCCATATATTTTTCAAGTTTTGTCTATCGGTTTACAAATATAGTGAAAATTTTTAGAAAAATATGATTGTCGTTCAATTGTTTTTCGTATATTTGCGTTATGTATTGCGTACTATGCCCGCGCACAAGCTTGTGGAGAGGGTATTTAGGTAGATGAAAACCTCTCGAAAATGCGAGGCCGAATAGGGGAAATAAAGACAGAATGAGCTGTGAAGTATGGGCGCAATACGCAGGCAAACAGCGATTTACGGATAATAGAAGAAGATTTATAAATAGCAGATTAACAAACAAAACTTTATTAAATTTTAACAACTATGAAAAACATTTTGAAAGTGTCAATGGTTCTGGCCGTAGCAGCACTCTCGTTCTCGAGCTGTAACTGCTTCAAGAAGATGGCTAAGAATCAGGATCAGGTTACTTTGACCTGCAATCCCGAGGTGCTCGTCCTCAACAATGGTAAGGTGGCTGCCGATATCGAGGTGACCTTCCCCGCCAAGTATTTCAACAAGAAGGCTGAGTTGCGCGTAACTCCGGTTATCGTATTCGAGGGTGGTGAGGTTGCTGCTCCGACCAAGTGTCTCCAGGGTGAGAAGGTTAAGGAGAACTACACTCCCGTAGGTGCAGATGGTGGTAAGTATACTCACCACGTTGAGTTCGCTTACGATGATCGTATGCAGAAGAGCGAGTTGCAGCTCCGCGTTGAGGTTAAGTGCCCGAACGGTGGTTGCAAGGAGTTCACTCTCATCAACGCAAACGATGGCGCAATGCCGACCAAGGAGGAGGCCGCAATTCTCGCAGCTGGTGGTGCAGAGGCACAGGCTCTTGCTCGCAAGTTCGGCCGTACCATTGCTCGTGGTATTAACACCCTCCAGAAGGAGCTCAACTATGCAGAGGCTATGCAGCCCGTTGCTAACAACTACAAGAACGTAACTACCGTTGTAACCAAGGCTGACGTGGTTTACCGCATCAACAGCTCGAAGGTTTGCAAGAAGGCTGTAGCTACCGCAGAGTTGGAGGCATTGAAGGCAAAGGTTGCCGAGAACAAGGCTAACGACCGTGCAAAGCAGACCGTATATGTTAATGGTTACGCTTCGCCCGATGGTCCCGAGAAGTTCAACGACAAGCTTTCGAGCGCACGTTCGGAGTCTGGTAAGAAGGCTGTTGAGTCGTTGCTCGCAGAGGCTGGTATCCAGATTGACGCTGCTTCGTATGGTGAGGACTGGGAAGGTTTCAAGGAGGCTGTTGCCGCTTCGAACATCGCAGATAAGGATCTGATTCTCCAGGTACTCGGTATGTACGACTCTTCGGCACAGCGCGAGAAGGAGATTAAGAATATGTCTTCGGTTTACAAGAGCCTCAAGACTGACGTTCTTCCCCAGTTGCGCCGCGCTCAGGTTGTAAACAGCGCAGATATCACCGGTAAGACTGATGACGAGATGGTTGCTTTGGTTAAGGCTGGCAACTTCGCTGCTCTTGACCTTGAGGAGCTCCTCCACATTGCAGAGGCTCGTCCAGAGGTAGCTGTTGTAGCTCTCGAGTACGCTGCATCGAAGTACAATGACGCACGTGTTTACAACAACCTTGGTTTGGCTTATGCAGAGGCAGGTGAGAATGCAAAGGCTCTCGCAGCATTTGAGAAGGCAGTTAAGGCTGGTGGTAACTCTACCGAGCTCAACAACAACCTCGCACTTGCACACCTTGCAAACGGCAACGTAGAGAAGGCTAAGGAGTATGCAAAGGCTGGTAACGCAGAGGTTCAGGCTCTGGTTAATGCTTCGGAGGGTAACTATGCACAGGCTTCGGCTAAGCTCGAGGGTTACAATGCAGCTGTCGCTCAGGTTATGAATGGTGACTTGGCAGCAGCTAAGAAGAGCATCGCTAACGACAACTCGGCAAAGGCTGACTACCTGCGTGCAGTTATCGCAGTTAAGGAGGGCAACACCAACAATGCAAAGGCTCAGCTTAACAGCGCAATCTCGAAGGATGCATCGCTCGAGGCTAAGGCAAAGAAGGATGTAAATCTTGCAGTTCTCTTCTAATCGAACGATACTCGATAACGACAACGGTCGGACTCTTCAGGGTCCGACCGTTTTTTTTGTGTGAGGTGATTGAGTGGTTGTATAGTAAATGTGTGGTGCGTTTTGGCCGATGACATTAGTCAAAAGGATGATTTAGAGGCCTGCCGTGGGCGTTTAAGGTTTTGGGTGGGGTGAGGTTAATGAGTTTATGGGATTTAAGGAGATTTGGGCATTTTATGAGTTTAATGAATTTAGGGAGTTTTAGGATGCTGTGCAGACCCTCCTGCTATCCTTAAACTCCCTACACTCCTTAATCTCTCTAACCTCCCTATTATACTGCACCAAAAAACATTATCGGTCTCAGAGGCCGGCAACGCTCCTGAAGACAAAGAGTTGTTATGCGAGGCTTTGCATCTCGATAAGTTTGGCGTAGATGCCGTTGCGGGCGAGGAGCTCGGCGTGAGTACCCTGCTCCGCTATGCGGCCATTGTCGATGACGATGATTTTATCGGCATTATGGATTGTGCTCAAGCGATGAGCGATGACCACCGATGTGCGACCTTTTAGCAGGGTGGTTAAAGCTTCCTGCACGAGTTTTTCACTCTCGGTGTCGAGGGCAGATGTAGCCTCATCGAGAATCAACAACTCGGGGTTTTTCAGTATCGCTCGGGCTATGCTCAGTCGTTGGCGTTGACCTCCCGAGAGTTTGGCTCCGCGATCGCCGATATTAGTCTGGTAGCCTTGGGGGCTCTCCATTATAAAGTTGTGGGCATTAGCAATTTTTGCAGCCTCGACAATCTCCTCGTGTGTGGCTCCTGCACGGCCGAGGGCTATGTTACTCTCGATGGTATCGTTGAAGAGGATAGTCTCCTGAGCCACCACGCTCATAGCTCCACGCAGGCTATCCTGCTTATAGTCGCGGATGCTGCGGCCATCGATGAGGATATCTCCCGATGAGGCATCGTAGAAACGAGGAACGAGTTCGCTCAGGGTTGATTTACCACCACCCGAGGGGCCGACCAACGCTATGGTCTCGCCCTTGCGAATCTCGAACGATATGCCATCAATAACCTCGCGGGTTCCGTCATACGAGAAGTGTACATTGCGGAACTCGACCTTATCTTTCAGTCCCTGGAACTCCACAGCATCGGCCTTATCGGTAATCTCGGGCTGGGCATCAATGATTGCAAAGATGCGCTCACCGGCGGCTACTCCCTGGTTGATGTTGGCAAACTGGTCGATGAATGAACGCACGGGGCGTGTAATCTGCGAGAATGCGGCGATGAAGGCTATGAATCCCGCGGCACTCATCGAGCCCTTCATTACCAGAGATCCTCCAAAGACGAGGATCACTGCTACGGCCGTGATGCCGAGGTACTCGCTCATAGGCGAGGCCAACTGCTGACG
>JBGUTM010000012.1:0-2067 GCA_045133075.1 Alistipes sp.
GAGCTTCAGGTCGGAGTTGTAGGTACGCGCACAATCAATCTGCGCCACCACATCGGCCGTCAATCCCGAGGTTTCACTCCTGACAACCGCAGACGACACCGCTGACGCATCGTGAGATGCAGCCACGACTCCATCGAGCGCAAACCCGATAAAGAGAGCCAGAAGTATCGTTGCAAGTCGTTTCATTATCTATACAATTCCTAATTTTTAGTCTTTCTGTCCTTATGCCCGCCCCTCCACCTTCAAAAAGAGGGGCCTTGAGTACAATTTACTGCGGAATGAATACATAAGTAATCGTTCCGGTCTGCTTGGCCGGTGCCGATTGGTTAATATCAAACTTCGAGCGGCGAGCAGATACCAGCGCGGTGCGACACATACATTCATCACCTCCCGATTTGATATAGGCCCCAACAACATCACCACTGCGATTGACCGTAATAGCAACAACAACCTCGCCACCGCCCTCGCACTTATAGGTCGGTTTGTCGAGGTAGCGATGGTGGCGCAGAGGGTTGGTCAGCGAATACGACACCGTAACACGACCCTTGACCTTACTCGAGGTGGCCTGCTCCTCACTCTGCTCACTCTTATCTGCCTTACCTATGGCCTCTGCCTCAGCAAGACCCTTCTCGTAGGCCTTACGGTTATCGCGCATACGTTGCTGCACATCCTCGGCCGATTGATTCAACTCCGAAGTCTTGGTTCCGCGGTCATCCGACAGCTTCTCATTCAGTGCATTCTCGTTCGATGCCACATTTTGCACATCGCGCCAAGAGTCATCTTTTAGTCGTGCCGCCACCTCCTGACGTAGGCGTTCACGTTCATTCTCAAGCTGTTCGAGCGTCTGCAAATCAACCAGAATTGTCGAGGTACCCTGACGCTCTCCCACGGCAATCTTGCCCGCCATAAAGACAATACCCAGCACCAGATATACGATGAGTGTCACGGCCAGACCGACACGATGGTCGAAAGCCCACTCGCCGATATCCTCCCTTCGATTGTCGAATGGTAGGCGCAGGCGAGGCTTACGCTGCGGTTTTGGCGCAGGGGATTGCACCTTTTGAGGCTCTCTATTTTCGGTTGTATCCACTCTTTACTCGATAATTTTGACAAAAATACTCATTTTTAACATATTTTTTATATCTTTACTCGCAATTTAACCAAAAAAGGAAGAAAATTATGTCTTCAAAGCAGAGAACATTGAATGCGCCCATAACCTTTTCGGGCAAGGGACTACATACAGGACTGGCCGTCACGATGACTGCCAACCCCGCTCCCGCAAATAGTGGTATCTCGTTCCGCCGCGTAGACATCGAGGGTCAGCCCTCGGTGCCGGCTCTGGCTGACTACGTTATAGATACCTCACGCGGTACCACCATAGCCAAAGGCGAGGCAAGAGTAAGCACCATCGAACATATTATGTCGGCACTCTGGACCCTCGGCGTGGATAACGCCATCATCGACATCAATGCCCCCGAGACCCCAATTATGGATGGCTCGGCACGCGAGTATGCCGCCAAAATCCGCGAGGTGGGCACCGTAGAGCAGGATGCCGAGCGCGAATACTATCAAGTGACCGAGAAGATGGTCTACTCCATCCCCGAGAAGGGTGTGGCACTGGTGCTCTATCCCAATGACGACTATTCGGTGTCGGTGCATATCGACTTCAACTCGAAGGTCATCGGCAACCAATTTGCCACCTTTGAGCCCTCGGACAACTACGAGGAGAAAATTTCGCCCTGCCGCACCTTCGTCTTCCTGCACGAGTTGGAGCCCCTCTTCAAGATGAACCTCATCAAGGGTGGTGACCTGGACAACGCCATCGTGGTTGTCGAAAACCCGATGTCGGATGAGCAGATCGAACACCTCAAAAAGATATTCAACAAGGACGACATTCGCATCACAGGTGGCTATCTGAACAACCTCGAACTGCGTGCAACCAACGAGCTGGCACGTCACAAGTTGCTCGACCTGCTGGGCGATTTCGCGCTGCTCGGCCGCCGCATCAAAGGTAGCGTCTGGGCTACACGTCCCGGCCACTTTGCCAACACCGAGTTTATGAAGCAA
>JBGUTM010000013.1:0-8181 GCA_045133075.1 Alistipes sp.
GGTAGGCTTCTCGAAGTCGGGTAACACCTACTACGTGAACGTAATGCCCTACTCGATTGAGCTTGATCCCAACGCTCCCGTTCTCAACGTAGACAAGAGCGAGCTGACTTTCAAGGCAGATGACAGCAGCCGTAACAACCAGCAGACATTCACCATTACCACTAACGACCTGGCCGGTTATACCCTTTCGTGGGCTATCGACAACGAGACCGATTTCGCTCTTGGTCGTCAGATTCCCGGTGGTAACAGCCGTGCAACTCTCTACTGCCACCCGAAGGCAGCTAATACCGGCTCGGTGAAGACTGCAAACGTTACTATCACCTACACCAATGGTACCAAGACCCTCACCAAGAGCGTTAAGGTTGTTCAGGAGAGCAACAGCGCAGCTAATGCTACTTTCGATATGGCTGAACTCTATGGCGGCCAGGATCGTGGTTCGGTTGTAGGCACCAAGACTGTTGATGGAATCTCTATCGCATGGGATAAGGGTGAGAACAGCAATGATGCAAAGATTTATGACGGTGTAGTTCGCGCTTATGCAACCAACTCGTTCACTCTCTCGGGTGCAACCATCACCAATGTAGAGGTTGTATACGGCTCGGGTCAGGGTACAAATACTGTATCGACAGATGCCGGCACCTACACCGAGGCAACAGACCTTCTGTCGGGTGCTTGGACCGGTTCGGCACAGAGCGTTAAGTTTACTGTAGACAAGACTGCAGATGGTAAGACTTCGGGTCAGCGCCGTGTTGTGAAGATCGTAGTAACCTACGCAAAATAATTTGATTTAACACCAACATTCAACCATTCACTCTTGGCAGGGTTTCGGCCCTGTCAGGAGTATGGTTTTCTAAAAGGGATGACAGCTAACCCCGATAAGCTGTACGAAAAATATACAATAAATTAACATTGAGACGTTATATGATTCAAATAATTTATTGTAATTTTGCGCTATGAGGATGAAGAACTTTTTGGATGCTATTTTGAAGGTAATGGGAGTCCTGGTATGGGCTCTTGGAGTTGTTGTATCGGTGACTGCCTGCATCGATGAGGAGGACGGAATGAAGCTGTATGAGTCGAAGGCTTGGCTCAGCCGCGGCGTTCTCAACTATAACGAAACAGAATTTACGGGCAGATTGCAGGGCGACCCTGCTATGCAATACAGAATCGCAATCTCAGCCAATACGGAGTGGGCATCACTCTCGAAGACTGCAGATG
The DNA here is from genome assembly GCA_045133075.1 of Alistipes sp. Lineage (GTDB taxonomy): Bacteria > Bacteroidota > Bacteroidia > Bacteroidales > Rikenellaceae > Alistipes. The sequence goes on from JBGUTM010000013.1 coordinate 1,219, forward strand.
TAAAGGTGCTGACAGGTAAGGTTGGCGAGTTCGGAACAACTTTCTACGTCTATGTCAGCCGTAATGAAATAACCTCGGAGCGTTCGGGCGAGGTTATCGTGAAATTCTCGGACGGAACAAGCTACGTGCTCTCCTTTACACAGTGGGGATTCTCCGATGTCTCGGACTACAATCGCGCGTGGGGCGAACAGCCCGCTTTCAATGCACAGGCAAATTACGTACACAAAACATATTACACCACCCTGAATGGTCAAACCACTCCGGTACGCAACTACTCTATCTGTTACGACCTCGATAAGTTGGTGTCGCAGTGGGTTGCCTACCCTATTCACTCCTCCTACACCGGAGGCTCATTCAAAACTCGTACAAATGCGTGGGCATTTGATGATGCGGTGACAACCAGCGAGGCGGATATTAAGAATCCTCGCTATGAGTATACCAACCCCATAATCCCGCAGAGTAAGCAGCAGAATATCATCAAAGGATCTTACGGCGATGCAGAGTGGGGCCTCAATCGCGGACATATGCTCCCTTCGGCTACGCGATATAGCACTTGGATGACCAATGCGCAGACATTCTATGCAACAAATATGTTCCCCCAGAATGGAACTTTGAATAGCGGCAAGTGGGGCTCGCTCGAGGGTAATGCGCGTAATGCGGTGTGTCGCGATACGCTCTTCTGTGTGGTCGGAACACTCTACGAAGAGGGATCACGTCAGATTTATAGCCGTCAGCGTCATATCACCGTACCTTCGCACTGCTACAAACTGCTCCTGCGTACCAAGGCTGGAAATACCGGCAAGCGTATATCGGATATTACCAATCCGAATGAGATTATGGCCATCGGATTTTTGTGGGAGAATTCGGCGGATGGAAACAAGGTTTCGATTGAGGAGGCTGCCGTGTCTATCTCGGAGATTGAACGCCGCAGTGGCTTTACCTTCTTCCGCGAACTTAACCCTGAGATTGCCGCCGAGGTTAAGTCCCAGAAGAATTACAGCGATTGGAAACGAGTCTTTTAACCAATTCGATAGAACGATAAGAAGATATAAACAACTATAATAAAACCTTAATTTATGAAGAGATTACTCTTTACTACTCTTTTTGTGGCGGCCTTCATCGCTTGCTTTGCGCAGATGCCGCACAAGGTGGTTTTCTACAACCTCGAAAACCTCTTTGACACAATCAACGACCCCGAGACTCACGATGAGGAGTTCTTGCCCGAGGGTGCGAAGAAGTGGAACACCTACAAGTACCAGGCGAAGCTCTCGAATATGGAGCGCGTGCTCTTCGACATCGCTCGTATCGACAAGTCGTTCCCCGTGGTTATCGGTGTTTCGGAGGTTGAAAATCGCCTCGTTTTGGAGGATTTGGCCTCGCAGCCGAAGCTCAAGCACGGTAACTATCGCATCGTACACTTCGACTCGCCCGATGCGCGTGGTGTGGATTGTGCATTCTTCTATCGTCCTGATGTCTTCAAGTTGGAGGGCAGCAAGGCTGAGAAGTTTCACCTGCCGGGTCGTCCGGATTTCCGTACCCGTGATCTTGTGACTATGTGGGGAACCATCGAGGGTGAGCCCTTCTTCTTCCTCGTGTCGCACTGGCCTTCGCGTCTGGGAGGCAAGGAGGCTTCGGCATACAAGCGTAATGCCGCTGCTGCGCAGTGCCGCGCCATCGCCGACTCGGTACGCAAGATTAACCCTGCGACCAAGGTGGTGATGATGGGCGACTTCAATGATGACGTTACCGATAAGAGCGTGACCGAGATTATGGGGGCAAAGGCCAATATCAAGAAACTCTCTGAGGGTGATCTCTATACCCCGATGATTGATATGTTTAAGGCCGGTTACGGTACGTTGGCTTATCAAGATTCGTGGAACCTGTTCGATATCATTGTTGTTTCGGAGAACCTCGCTACCGGCTCAACCGGCGAGCTCAAACTCCAAAAGGGCGAGGGCTCGAAGTTCTATGGTAACATCTTCCGCAGAGTTTATATGATTCAGAAGGAGGGTCAGTATAAGGGTTATCCCCTGCGTTCGTTCGTGGGTAACAACTTCCAGAACGGATTTGCAGACCACTTCCCCGTATATATCTACATCTCGAAATAAACACAATTATAGAATAATATGAAGAAAATTTTACTAATTTTAACAGCTACCCTCCTCTCTGTGGCCTCGTTTGCGCAGCAGGGCGGAATTAAGGGTAAGGTTGTGTCGCGTACCGACCGCGTGGCGGTAGGTAATGTCGAAGTCACAATCGACAGCACGGGTCAGACTGTAAAGACCGACCAAGAGGGTAACTTCTCGATCGGTAATCTGCCCAAGGGTGACTACAAGCTCACCTTCACAAATCCCGATTTCGAGACTTTGGATCTCGTAGTGCGCGTGGGTGATGTGGAGAAGAATCTCAACAGCGTGATTATGGCTCCCGCAGCGCAGGGAGAGGCACAGGATGATTCGGTCTTCGCGGAGTTCGACAACGACTCTTCGGCATCGGATACCTCGGCACTCCCCTCTTCGCTCTCGGCATCGAAAGATATCTTCAACAATATCGCTTCGTACCGATTCTCGGAGATGCGCTTCAATGTGCGCGGTTACGATTCGCAGTACACCGATGTATATCTTAATGGTATTCGCTTTAACGATGCGATGACAGGCTATGGCCCCTGGTCGTTGTGGAGCGGTATGAACGATGCTACCCGCAATCAGGAGAATGCCGCAGGTCTGGAGGCTTCGGAGTATGGTGTCGGAGGTTTCGGCGGTATGACCAACATCAATGCTCGTGCATCGCAGATGCGTAAGGGATTCCGCGTGAGCGTGTCGAATGGTAACCAGATGTATCGTTTCCGTGCTATCGTATCTTACGCTTCGGGTGCGCTCGATAACGGTTGGTCCTATGCCTTCTCGGTATCGACTCGTCAGGGCGGCAACGGCTATGTGGATGGTGTTTACTACAACTCTTATGGATACTTTGCCTCTGTTGAGAAACTCTTCGGTAAGCAGCATCGCCTCTCGCTGATGGTGCTCGGTACTCCCCAGCAGCGTGGTGCTCAGCAGGCATCGACCCAGGAGGCTTACGATATGTTCGGCAGTAACTATTATAACCCCAATGTGGGTCTTCAGGCCGGCAAGTTGCGTAATACCCGTGTACGCCGTACTCACGAGCCTATCGTTATGCTCAACTACTACTACGACATCTCGGAGAAGACTCGCCTGACCGCTGCTACTTCGGTACGTTTCGGCTTCAACGGCTACTCGGCTCTCACCTGGAAGGATGGTGCCGACCCGCGCCCCGACTACTATCGTTATCTTCCTTCGTACTACACCAGCCAGATTACGCCGGTCGTTCCGGGTATCCTGGATGAGTCGGCAGATGGCAACGGACTCTCAATCTCCAATAACCAGTTGATGGAGTATATCATTGCAGCTGCACAGATGAAGGCTAACTGGAATGGCCGAATGAATTTTGCCAATATGTATGAGTCGAATCAGTATGTGGACCCCACCACTGCCGACTATGCAACCGGTAAGCGTGCAAACTATATGATTGAGGAGCGTCATACCGACCAGATCGACTACAACTTTGTGGCAAATATCGCTCATCAGTTCAACCAGAATCATCGCCTGACCGGTGGTGTCAAGGCTCGTGTAAACCGTACAGAGTATTACACTACGGTTAAGGATCTGCTCGGTGGCGACTATTGGATCGATATCGACAAGTTCGCGGAGCGTGACCTGGGTAATAACGCCATCGCCTACCAGAACGATGTAGACTACTATAATAAGTACGGACACGCGCGCGTAGTGAAGAAGGGTGATAAGTATTCGTATGACTACTATGCACACAGCCGTCAGGCGCAGGTGTGGGCTCTCTACGGATTGTCGCTCGGAGGCTTCGCTATGGAGATTGGTGGTGAGCTCGGTTATGCAGGTATGTGGCGTCAAGGTCTTTGGCGCAAGGGTCTCTTTGCCGAGGATGATGGTATCTCGGGTGGCTCGTATGGCGACTCTAAGCACCTCGACTATATGACCTACAAGGTTAAGGGTAACTTCTCGTATCGCTTCTCGGGTGCTCATCAGCTCTCTGCAAACGTGATGATGATGCAGGATGCGCCTACATTCAATACGGCATTCGTGTCGGCACGTACCCGTAATCAGGTAACTCCGGGTCTGAAGGCCTATAACGTCTTCGGTGCCGAATTGACCTACAACCTTAATCTCCCCTACATCAAGGCTCGCGTATCGGCCTACTATACCAAGATGAACGATCTGGCGAAGGTTATCTCGTTTTATGATGATACTCAGTCTTCGTTCACCAACTTTGCGATGAGTGGCATTGATAAGCGTTACTATGGTGTTGAGTTGGGTCTGAAGGTGCCTATCGCCTGGGGCTTGGCATTCCAGGGTGCTGTAAGCTGGGGTGACTATCGCTACACTTCGAATCCGAACTTCGTTCAGATTGTCGATAATAGCGCAGACATCAAGCTGATTGATAAGGTATACTGGAAGAACTACTATGTCGAGAGCACTCCACAGTTCGCTGTGAACGCAGGTCTTGATTTCCGTGGCCCGAAGAACTGGTTTGCATCAATTAACTTCAACTACTACGACAAGCTCTACCTCTCGATGAACCCCGCATATCGTACCGAGAATGCGGTGAAGAGCTACAAGCAGGTGTTGAATAACGCAACCGATCCCTACACCAAGGTTTGGGCGAAGAGCAATATCGAGAAGATTCAGGCACAGGAGGATTTGGGTGACGCCTATACCCTCGCGGCAAGTGTCGGTAAGAACTTCTCGATTAAGCGCAAGTATACACTCGGTTTCAGCCTGGAGGTTAAGAATATCCTCAACAATCAGGGCCTTAAGACCGGTGGTTATGAGCAGATGCGTATGCGTAAATTCCGTGGTATGACTATCGATAAGGATGGTAATAGTGTTAATCCTACAACATCGTACTACTCGCGTTTCGACTCGAAGTATTTCTATATGCTCGGAACGACATATTTCCTCAATGTATATTTCCGTTTCTAATGTCGAACTGCAAAAATGTTGAAAGCTATGAAAATGTTTAAGATATTTCTGATTATGGTTGTAGGCTCGATTTTGACGAGCTGCTACAACGATTTCGATACTCCGAAGCCCGCCTACGTCTACAATGACCAGATTATGCAGGCAATGGGTATGACCCACATCTCGATTTATGACCTCAAGAAGATGTTCGGCGAGATTAGCGGCACGGGTAGCACCAACGTGAGCGATGGTCTTTCATCGACTATGTATAAGCGTTTTGTGCAGCAGAAGTCGCAGGCTACCGAGTGGGAGCAGTCTACCAATCGTTACATCGTGGGTAACTACTACATCAAGGGTAAGGTTATCAGCAACGATAAGGAGGGTAACATCTATAAGTCGCTCTATATCTATGATGGCACTGCTGCCATTGAACTCAAACTTACCAATGGCCTCTTCCTCGACTATCCGTTCAATATGGATACTCTCGAGTCGCAGTGGGTGTATGTAAGACTCAATGGCCTGTATATGGGTAATTTCCGTATGATGCTCTCAATTGGCGATATCCCGACCGAGGGAATGAACTCGTATGGTCGCCCCAAGTTCTATCCCAACTCCAACATCGTCAGCCTCGAGAAGATGCACAAGCACGTCTTCAAGGGTGAGAAGGTGATGCTGACCAAAGGCCGTCTGGCAAATGATGGTAGCAACAAGAATGCATTTGATATCCTCGAGATTGACCAGCAGAACTGCTCGCAACTCCTCTACAAGAATAGCGACAAGGGTGTTAATTACTTCGGTCGCCTGATGGAGTTTAAGGATTTGGAGGTATTCTACAAGGGTGTAGCGAATCAGGATGGCATTACCCATCCCAAGTTTGAGGGTGATATGGACTCGGATACCGGCTACTACCCTGCCTGGATTTGTACCAGCGGTATGATGAAGGATATTACTACTTCGGTCAATCCCGAGACAGGCAAAACCGAGGTTACGGTAACACCTCTCGTAGAGGAGTTTATCGATGGCCCGTGGGGCAAGATGGCATATAGCGAGAATAATGTGTCGCTCTATGGCCAGATGGTTGTTGGATATAACCGCGATGCCGAGGAGAAGAATGTGGCAGGAACATATGTTGTTCGCACCAGCGGTTACTCGCGTTATGCAGGCCAGTATGTACCTATGGATGGTGCTAAGGGCTCGATTATCGCTATCTACTCGATCTATTCGAAGAAGGTTAATGCTACCGGTTCGAGCTATGAGGCTTATCAGCTTACCCCCTGCCGTTTCCAGGATCTTCTACCCGAGTATTATGGTACTGCAGACTATGCCGAGAAGGAGGCTATCGTTGCCAAGTGGGCGAAGTCTGTAAGTGAGGGTGGAGTTATTCCCAACTCTTCGTTTACTCGTCCGCAGTCGCTTAATGAGGATGAGGGCGAGGAGTAATCCTTAGTGTTGTTGTAAAAAATCCCGACTTGCATTGCGCAGGTTGGGATTTTTTTTATATCTTTGCGAGAGCATAGGTTTCTTAAAGGGCTCTGCGCCCGAGTGGAATTAAAAGGGAAAACCGTGAGAGTCGGTTACAGTTCCCGCTGCTGTAAGTTCCTTGGATGTGATTTGATAGGATTATCTTAGGCACATCCAAAGTGGGGATACCCCACATCTTGTGACAATCTGTTGCCACTGTCCGCTGTATGGATGGGAAGGCGTCACAGTCGGAACAAGTCAGAAGACCTGCCTGATGCATTATTTATTTTGTAACCTGCGGAGGACGGGACAGAATTGACGGGCATTTAGGCGCATACAGAGCCAATCATCTCAACCGACATTCGAATCTTCTCCGCGCAAAATCGGGGTAAGGAGCCTCGTTAATGTATCTATGAAAAAGTTGTCTTTTTCGGTAGCGTTGCTGGTCGTTGCGATGTTTGTCGGTGTTTCGTGTGCGGATAACCCCGAT
>JBGUTM010000014.1:0-2247 GCA_045133075.1 Alistipes sp.
GGCGAGAAGATTTCGTCTGTGAAGGGTGCCTTTGCGGCGTTGCGGGGCGACTTCTATACCTCGACAGATGAGTTTATGAATAGAATGAATGGCCGCGACTATGCCGATGCGGCGGTGTTGCTCAAGGGCAATCGCGCAAGTCGTTTCGAGAAGATAAGCCACGCTCTGGAGCGCAAGAGCCATACCACGGTGCTGGAGGTTAATCTCGATGCGATGATCTCCAATCTCAATTATTTCCGCTCCCGACTGCATCCCGCAACCCGCCTGACGGCTATGGTCAAGGCCTCAAGCTACGGAGCGGGCGATGCCGAGGTGGCGCAGATACTGCAACATCAGGGTGTGGACTACCTGGCTGTGGCCTTTGCCGATGAGGGTGTGGTGCTGCGCGAGAAGGGAGTGACGATGCCTATCGTGGTGCTCAATGCCGATGAGGATAGCTTCGACCAGATGGTACTCAACCGCTTGGAGCCCGAGATTTATAGTTTCCGCTCACTCGAAGCCTTTGTGGGTGCCGTGCGCCGATATGGCGAGCGCAACTTCCCCATACATATAAAGCTCGATACGGGTATGCACCGACTTGGATTTGAGAATGAACATATCGAGCTACTATTGAACCACCTGGAGAAGTTTTCGACTGATGTGCGGGTTGCCACAATCTTTGCACACCTGAGCTGTGCGGATGACCCCTCGCAGGATGAGTTTACACGCCTACAGATTGAGCGATTCGATGCTATGAGCCGCCGTATTGCCGAGGCATTGCCCTATCGTGTGGTGCGCCATACGGCTAACTCTGCGGCCATAGAGCGATTCCCCGAGGCACAATTCGATATGTGTCGCCTGGGCTTGGGTCTCTACGGCTTCGGCTACTCGCATAACGAAAACCTCGTGCCCACCTCGACTCTCAAAACTCGCATCGTGCAGATTAAACGCCACGCCGAGGGTGAGGGTGTCGGTTATGGTCGTGCACAACGCCTCGAGCGTGAAAGCGTGGTGGCGACAATCCCCGTGGGCTATGCCGATGGCCTGGATCGACACTTGGGTTGTGGTGTGTGGTCGATGATTGTGGGCGGAGTGAAGGCCCCGATTGTTGGCCGTGTGTGTATGGATAGCTGTATGATTGACGTTACGGATGTGCCCGATGTGTCGGAGGGCGATGAGGTTACGGTCTTCTCGGCCGTGGCAGGCAATACCGCTGAGGATATGGCCTGCCTGCTCGGAACTATCCCCTACGAGGTGCTCACCTCGGTATCGGCACGTGTGAAACGAATTTATATCAAAGAGTAATGTACGGAACACTCTACCTTATACCTTGCCCCATTTCGGACGAGACGGCCATCTCGGATGTGCTGCCCGAACTCAATAAGCAGATTATCGACACGCTCGACTACTTCATTGTCGAGAATACGCGCTCGGCACGCCGCTTTCTCTCGAAGGCGAAGATTGCCCGCCCGATAGATACGCTCACCTTCTGCGAGCTCAATGAGCATATCACCTCACCCCGCGAGGTCGAGGAGTTGGTGCGTCCACTGCTCGAGGGCCGCTCGGCAGGTGTTATCTCCGAGGCCGGTGTTCCGGCTGTGGCCGACCCGGGAGCTCTGGTTGTGGCGCAGTGCCACCGCCGAGGTGTCAGGGTGGTGCCGTTGGTGGGCCCCTCCTCAATAATTATGTCGGTGATGGCCTCGGGTCTCAATGGTCAATCCTTTGCCTTCAATGGCTACCTGCCTGTGAAGGAACCCGACCGCTCACGTGCCATAAAACGCTACGAGAGCCGCGCCCTCGCCGAGAATCAGTCGCAACTCTTCATCGAGGCCCCCTACCGCAATGCGAAGCTGTATGAGCAACTGCTCAAAACTCTCGCCCCGACAACGCTACTCACTATCGCAGTCGATATCACTGCCCCAACCGAGAGTATCGTCACACGTCCGATAGCCGAGTGGCGTAAACTTCCAATGCCCCAAATCAATAAACGCCCCGCGATTTTTATCATCGGTAAGTAAATACCAAGTCGCCGTTATGCGGTTTTTTCACCATTCGGCGAACGGATTTTTTTACGCCTTTTGAAAAAGGCACCCCAAAACGCTTTTTTTTCTTTGTCGCTTTTAGAAAAAAGCTCCGCAAAACCTTTCAATCGAAACTCCGTTTCGAGGAACTTGACAACGTATTTTTGGGTGTTATATGCGAGGCTTTGGTTGTCTGCGACAATATCCAAAATGCGACAAGTGGCCTTTTGTAAGTAAACTTCCAGCA
>JBGUTM010000015.1:0-5623 GCA_045133075.1 Alistipes sp.
GGTATCCGTTTGCTGGGCGAGTTTTTCTTCGATACGCTGGGATTGCCGCGCACGTTTGGCGAGGTGGGCATCAAGCGCGAGGACTTCCCGATGATGGCTCGCAAGGCGTGTGGCGCAGGTGGTGTGCTTCACGGCTTTAAGGATTTGACTCCTGCTGATGTCGAAAAGATTTTCGAGATGTGCGAGTAACTCCCATTATCTAAAACACACAGGGCTGCCTAACAATCGCGTTAGGCAGCCCTGTGTGATATCATTACCATTAATTAAATTCGAAAGGATTTGATAGTGATTTATTAATAATTTTACGTATTATATCGCGTTGTTTTTTATCAATCGGTTGCCAGCATCCAATGTTTATTGGAGCTTGCGGTGTATCAATACTTGGAAGCCATTCAACCGAATCAAAAGGTATGCCATACATGGGGGTTATGTATGTAGCAAAGAAAGTCCCTGCTAGGGCGTACATTGGCAAACCATTGTCCGGATGGATGGAATCCATAGCTAAATCTCCGTATTTATTTAATCTTTTATCATGTCTCAATGCCCACATTGTGGCTCCATTGGGCGCAATATAATTCATGCTACACAACCGCATAAATTCTTTAGTATTTATGAAGTTGTCAATTTGCCACATATATTGTCCTTGTTCATTATTTTGATATGGGCTTAAGTTCCCATGCAAAGGAGGTGTCCACGTAGAGTTAAATGCAATAACTGCATCATTGTTTTCGTTGTGTAATAAAATCTCATATAAATCTCTTCCATGAATCCATTCATCCCATTTTATTGATTGGTATGCGCCTTGCTGGAATGCAATTATATCCCAATTATTATTGATTATTTTGGAGAAATGATCTAGTCTAGTTGTCCAATCAGAGCCATTGATTGATTGCCAATAATATAATTGGTCATTATTGTTATAATTGGTAAGCCATTCATCGAAATCGGCGCCTCCAATAAAGAAACAGGTTATATTTGCCTTAATTCCGACATCCGCAATCATTTTATTTAAATACCACCATGTGTTCATAAACCATGATGATCCGAAGCAACATATATTAACAGGATCATCAATATCTTTGTGGGGGATGTGTGACGAATCCATTTGCATATATTCGTCATTGTGGAGTGAATCCAAATATTTTTCATCAAACGTGTTGGCCTTGCACCCTGATATGAATAGGCTTAATACTACTATGGAGAGTGATATAATGATATTTCTCATAATTAGGTGATATATAAATTACATTTCTACATATGTAATAGAATAGTTTTTATGATCAGAATTGGTATTACTTATTTGGTTGGCTATTCTAGGTCGAATTATGACTGAAATAGATAATGATATTTCACATGTTTATTTATACATCTCCTCGTAGTATTTCTGGTAGTCGCCGGAGGTGACGTTGTCCATCCATTCCTGGTTGTCGAGGTACCAGCGAACGGTCTTTTCGATGCCCTCTTCGAATTGGAGCGAGGGTTCCCAGCCCAGCTCGCGCTGCAGCTTCGATGAGTCGATTGCGTAGCGTAGGTCGTGGCCAGCACGATCCGTAACGTAGGTTATCAACTCCTCGCTCGACCCCTCGGGGTTGCCCAGCAACCTATCCACAGTCTTAATCATAACCTTGATCAGATCGATATTCTTCCACTCGTTGAAACCTCCGATATTATAGGTATCGGCAATCTTGCCCTCGTGGAAAATCAGGTCGATAGCTCTTGCGTGGTCCTCGACATAGAGCCAGTCGCGCACATTCTCGCCCTTGCCATATACGGGCAGTGGCTTGCGGTGGCGGATATTATTTATAAATAAAGGTATCAGTTTCTCGGGGAACTGGTAGGGACCATAGTTATTCGAGCAGTTGGTCACGATAGTCGGCATTCCGTATGTGTCGTGATAAGCTCGTACGAAGTGATCACTCGAGGCCTTCGATGCCGAGTAGGGCGAGTGGGGGTTATACTTGGTCGTCTCATAGAAAAACTCCTCGCCATAGGCCAGGTGATGCTCGCTCGAGGATGCTGTGGTGGAGAACGGAGGCTCGATACCCTCGGGGTGAGTCAGCTCTAGCGCACCGTAGACCTCATCTGTCGAGATGTGGTAGAATCGCTTGCCCTCATACTTCTCGGGCAGGTTCTCCCAGTAGAGTTTCGCCGCCTGCAGGAGCGACAAGGTACCCATCACATTAGTCTTGGCGAAGGTAAAGGGGTCCTTAATCGAGCGATCAACGTGGCTCTCTGCCGCAAGGTGTATGATACCATCAACCTGCTCATCCTTAAGGAGTTGGTAAAAAGCCTCAAAATCGCATATATCCATCTTGACGAACTTGTAGTTGGGCTTATCCTCCACATCCTTGAGGTTGGCGAGGTTTCCTGCATAGGTAAGCTTGTCGAGGTTTATGATGTTGTACTCGGGGTACTTGTTCACGAATAGGCGAACAACGTGACTGCCAATAAATCCGGCACCACCGGTGATAACTATATTACGTTTCATACCATTACCTTGCTTTAAGCATACCCATTCGTTTTAGGCAGTAGAGCATCGATTCGCGCCAGTGGGGTATATCTATACCGAATGTGCTCTTGAACTTACTCTTGTCAAGCACCGAGTAGGGTGGTCGGGTAACCTTCGAGGGAAACTCTCTTGAGTGACAGGGGACGATCTTACACTCATGTCCTGCAGCAGAAGCAATCTCGGTGGCGAAGTCATACCACGAGCAGGCTCCCTCGTTAGAGAAGTGGTAAAGACCTTCGCGACCCTCGTATACATCTCCATCAATGATTGAAAATATCGCCAGGGCCAAATCTCCTGCGTAGGTTGGTGTGCCTATCTGATCGAAGACAACCGACAAGGCCTCATTCTCGGCTGTCAAACGCAACATTGTCTTCAAAAAGTTACTTCCAAATTCGGAGTATAACCACGCCGTGCGGATAATTATAGCCTTGCATCCCGACTCGATAACAGCTCGTTCTCCCTCGAGCTTTGAGTGCCCATAGACACCGAGAGGTGCGGTAGGCATCTCCTCGGTGCGAGGTGTGTTGCCCTCAGTACCGAAGACATAATCTGTTGATATGTGAATCAGGGTTGCATTCATCGCCTTTGCAGCCTCGGCAAGATTGGCTGCAGCTTTGCTATTGATCTCGTATGCTGCATTCTGCTCACTTTCTGCTCGTTCTACGTTCGTATACGCTGCGCAGTTTACGATAACGTCCGCCTTGTGTTCCGCCAAGAATTGTACGACAGCCTCTTTGTTGGTAATATCCAGCTCGTTAATATCTGTAGGGATATACTCATTGGGCGATACAGCACCCAATCGGCTCAATTCGCGACCAAGCTGACCATTTGCACCCGTTATGACTATGCGCTTACTCTGCATTGTAGATAACTTTATATTCAAATAGATCTGTTGCCTCCGCCAATGTTGGATTATGAGCATCCTTTGCCGAAAGGATTATCTGATCGTTCGGGATACCCCAATTTATGCCTATCTCAGGGTCGTTCCACGCAATTCCACGCTCTTGGGTAGGAGCATAGTAGTTATCGCAACGATATTGAAATAGAGCCTCCTCGCTCAATACGGCGAAACCATGTGCAAAGCCACGAGGGATAAACATTTGAAGCTTATTTTGCTCCGAGAGCTCGACTGCAACATATTTGCCAAAGGTTGGAGATCCCTTTCGGATATCGACAGCCACATCCAACACACGGCCTTTGACTACACTTACTAACTTTGCTTGTGCGGCCTCACCACATTGGTAGTGAAGTCCGCGTACAACGCCATAGTGAGACTTTGACTCGTTCTCCTGTACAAAATGCACGGGGCAAACCTCCTCGTCAAAACGGTATTGCGAATATACTTCACAGAAATATCCGCGTTCATCACCGTAAATCTCGGGTTCGATAACTTCAACACCTTCGATATCAGTCTTTTTGATTTTCATACTAACCTCTATTGGCGAGTTTTAGCAGATATTGTCCATATTGATTTTTAGCCATCGGCTCTGCAATTTTGCATAGTTGCTCGGCGGTAATCCAACCTTTTTCGAATGCAAGGCCCTCCAGACAGGCAATCTTTATGCCTTGACGTTTCTCGATTACCTCTACAAAAATTGAGGCTTCCGCCAATGATTCGAATGTGCCTGTATCAAGCCAGGCAAAGCCGTGCTCAAAGCGCTGGACTTGCAGTCGGCCCTGTGCAAGATAGTTGCGATTTACATCCGTGATTTCCAACTCTCCGCGTGCGGAGGGTGTTATGGTTTTAGCAACCTTGATGACATCATTTGGAAAGAAATAGAGGCCAACCACCGCATAATCCGATTTTGGTTGCAAGGGTTTCTCCTCAATTGAGAGGCAATGACCCTCAGTATCAAACTCGGCTACGCCGTAACGATTGGGGTTGTCAACACGATAACCAAATACTGATGCAATATCTCTATTTTCGACCAAATCGACCGCACTGCTGAGCATCTTATCGAGACCTGCTCCGTAGAATATATTGTCACCCAACACAAGACAGACACTGTCATTTCCGATAAACTCTTCGCCGATGATAAAGGCTTGAGCCAATCCATCTGGACTTGGCTGTTCGGCGTACTCGAAGTGAACACCGAAATGAGAACCGTTACCGAGAAGACGCTTGAATAAAGGTAAATCTTCGGGAGTAGAGATGATCAGAATCTCTCGAATCCCGGCAGTCATCAACACCGAAATGGGGTAATAGATCATTGGCTTGTCGTAAACGGGCAATAGTTGCTTACTTACGCCTTTAGTGATGGGGTAGAGCCTTGTTCCGCTACCACCTGCCAGTACGATTCCTTTCATCGCGTTATTTGAGTGTTATAATTTTGGATTTCGTTTGAGATACGAACTGAATGCAAAAGTATTCCACAACAGCATAAAGAAACTTTCATCTGCCACGGCTCGAAATCTCCACATCCTACGCAAACGCCGGAAGATACGAGTAACTTTATTTGAGATGGTTTCATTATGCTGGGAAGGCTTTTGACACGATAGAATATCTTTGAACACAATCTCCGTGAGAGGTGATTGTTTCGATGATAAAATCTCTTTATTGCTAAAGTTTAATCCCAAGTATTTATGACATATCTCCGTCATAATGTCGGCAAAATGGTTGATATGGCACGCAGTCATATCTGCATACAATCCCTTCCAGTCGAGATTGTTCTGTTCGGTCTTCAGGAATGTTGCCCAATCTAAAATATGTCGAAGAGTGATGCCTTCATCTATGAAATGTTTCTGAGCGTGCTTTATCAAGAACAATGCATTAAACTCCGGTATCGGCATTTGCAATACAGTTCCACCGATATTGCGACTTGGCTGTTGAATGTATTTCTGCAATATTCTTTCAGTACGTTTGCCACGTTTTGTAGAATTGAAATTTGTTAGAAAACGGTGGTTCTCAATGGCTAGACCTTTGAAATTTAGATGTGTATGTTTATAGTCTCCACCATCATTTCGAGCTCCATACTCTATAGAAATGTCATTCCCCTCTTCAAACTTACCATCAAGGAAACAATCCAAATCCCCACATTCTCGATGTTCCGGTTTAGGGTAATAAGTACTGAAAGCCAAACCCTTCATCACCAATGTACGGATGCCGTGTTGCAA
>JBGUTM010000016.1:0-1143 GCA_045133075.1 Alistipes sp.
CAGACTCGGAGTGGAGTTTGCCGATACGGATGCTATTATCGAGCAACGTGAGGGAGCCAGTGTGAATGATATCTTCCGCTATGAGGGTGAGGAGTATTTTCGCCGCGTGGAGCGCGAGGTGTTGGATGATATAGTCCGTCAGGAGGGAGATGTTGTGGTCTCGACCGGTGGTGGCTTGCCTACGTGTGGCGATAATATGGAGATGATGAATGCCGAGGGTGTGACGGTGTGGCTTGATCGCTCGGCGGAGCAGACTGCAAAGCGACTCTCGCCATACGGACGCCAGAAACGACCCAAGTTGCGCGGTTTGAGCGATGATGAATTGGTGGAGTTTATGAGCCGTAATATGGCTGAGCGCAGGGTGTTTTACTCGCAGGCGCAACACCATATCGAGGTAGATTCGTTGGGTGATTACGAACTTTCGGACACGGTAGCAGAGATTTTTAAGAAGACAGGAAAATAATTGAAAATAGAATAAAGATAACGGCTAATGGCCAAATTGTGAGTTGTGAGTTGTGATTCTCCCATAGGCGTTTATGACTCGGGTTTTGGAGGCTTGAGTGTGTGGCGAGCGTTGTATGACGCTCTTCGCAACGAGTCGCTTGTCTACCTGGGCGATGGTAAAAACTGCCCTTATGGAGAGCGTTCACGCGAGGAGATTGCACACTTTGCCGATGAGGCGGTGCAGCGACTGCTTGCCGAGGGCGCGAAGATGATTGTGGTGGCTTGCAATACGGCTACGGCAATGGCAATACGAGAGTTGCGAGAGCGTTATCCCGATATACCCTTTGTGGGTCTGGAACCGGCAGTCAAGCCGGCTTGTCTGACCACACGCACGGGCAAAGTGGGAGTGCTGGCCACGGCTCGCAGTCTTGAGGGTGACCACTTTCGCCGTACGGCAGCGAAGTATGCCGACCAAGCCGAGATTTTGACGGCCGTGGGAGAGGGCTTTGTCGAGATTGTCGAGCGTAGTGCCGAGGCGGAGCCCGAGACACTCGAGGTGGTGAGAAGGGCTCTCGAGCCGATGATTGCGCAGGGAGTAGATAAGATTGTGTTGGGATGCACACACTATCCCTTCCTGCTGGAGCAGATTCGAGCGGTTGTTGGCGATAGGGATATTGATATTATTGATTCGGGTGAGGC
>JBGUTM010000017.1:0-2814 GCA_045133075.1 Alistipes sp.
TACCTTCTTCATTCCCGAGGTGTCACGCTTGCTGAGTACCTTCATCTCGAGGGTCTGTGCCAACGAGAAGTTGAGGTTCATCTGCTGGCCTGTACCCGGCACACCATAGGCGTTATCCGAGTAGGGCGAGTAGATGCGGTGACGACCCAGCGAGTCGGTCTGCACGGTCTGGTAGAAACCATATTTCTGCTTGCTGAAGTCGGGCGCATACGAGAATCCGATTTGCGGAGCTATGGTATGGCGCACGGCCTGCAACTTGCTCTTTTTGCTCTTCATCTGCCACATACCGTAGATGGTGGTGTTGGCCGATACCGAGGCGTTGTAGTTGTAAAGACGGTAGAATCCGTATACGGGGTCGAGCATATCGACCTTGTTGGTTACGGGATTCCATTGCTGCTCGATCTTCTTGAAGTACCACCTCTCGGTGTAGTTGAACGATGGCGAGAGGTTGATATAGTTGAAGAGGTTGAACGAAGCCGATACGGGAATGCTGTGCTCGATACCGTTCTTCATATTCTTGAGCGTCTGCATAGTGAATATATCCTTCTCGGTAGTTGTCACCGAGTTGGTCATCTTGGCCGAGTAGCTCAAAGATATCTTCTCGTACCAACGTTGCTTACCCACAGCCTCCTTGCGCTTGAAGGGGTATATGCGCGAGACGTTGAAGGCGATGGTGGGCAGGGTCACCTGCAACGCCTTTGTCTGCGAGTTCTGCGACACGGCCATATTCATCGAGAGTGATATGGGTGTTCCGGTCCAGTTTTTAGAGTACGAAATTGTCGAGTTGGTCTGCGTTGCGAGGATGTCGTTGAGTGATGTTGCCGAGTAGCGGTTGTAACCGCTGGTGGCGAAGTTCACCGATGCCGAGAAGGTCGAACCGGGGTTGGCCTTCGGGTCTTGGGTGTGGGTCCACTGTATGCGGAAGTTGTTCTGCTTGATGTAGTCGGGCTCGCCCTTCTCGCCATACTTCACGCTGGCGAAGTTGGCCGAGATGTTACCATTGTACTTG
This sequence comes from Alistipes sp., assembly GCA_045133075.1. GTDB lineage: Bacteria > Bacteroidota > Bacteroidia > Bacteroidales > Rikenellaceae > Alistipes. The sequence continues at coordinate 1,010 of JBGUTM010000017.1, forward strand.
TAACGTTTGATATATCGCGATGCGGCCGAGAGTTCCCACGATCCGAGGGTGTAGATACCACCTCGGATGGCCAGGTCGGCGTGGTCGCCCAGTTTGAAGTAGTATCCCAGGTCGCGGATGAAGAAACCCTTCGAGTCTTCACCAAACGATGGCATCAGCAGACCCGACTTGGGACCCATATTTATCGGGAAGAATCCTTCGGGAATACCGAGGAAGTAGATGGGCACATCCTCCATAACCAGATATGCCGGACCAGTGATAATCTTCTTGCCGGGGATAACCTTCGCCTTGGTCATAGCCAGGTAGAAGTGGGGGTGGTCGGTCTGGTCGCATGTGGTGTACTTACCGTGCTGGATGTTGATGGTGTTGTCGGCCATCTTCTTGATGCTTCCGCCCACAAGCCAGCCATCGCCCTCCTGTGTGGCCACACCCTTGATTTTGGCCTTCTTCGAGGAGATGTTGTAGGTGATGGTATCCATCGTGTAGGATGACTCACCCTCGGTAAATACGGGGTGGGTCTTTGTGAGTTTGCCATCGACCGAGTCGGGCTTACCGTAGGCGTATATCTCCTTAGTGTCCATATTGACACGCATAAAGTCCGCCTTGAGGTTCATATTTTGGTAGGTTACATCACCCTCGTTGTAGATGTATACCAGTTTGTTCTTGACATCGTATACCAGCGAGTCGGTATTCTTACCGCTGATGATATCATCGAGGAAGCCACCGCTCTTACGCTTGGCGGTATCCTGCTCGAAGATTTTGAGTGTGTCATTTTTTGGGGTGCCGAGCGAGTCTGCTCCTGCGAGTGCGGCCGAGTCGGGTCTGCTGAGGGCTGAACGCTCGACTGTTGGCAGCAGTGCCGAGCGTCTGCGCTGTCGTGCTGTGCGTTGGTCGGGGAGGGTAGTAGCCTTCACGCTGTCGTCACTCTCGGCGGTGCGGATGGAGTCAGAGAGTAGAGCTACGCCTTCGTATGGAGCCGCAAGGTTACGCGCTCCGGAAGCGGCTGCACCGAAGAGCGTCTGCACTGCAACTGCCAAAATGGCGGCAGAAATGATGTATTTTACCTTAAATCGTTTCAATAATCCAAAAATTTTCATTACCTTTGCCGACAAGTCGGCAAAAACGCAAAAATCAGCGTTGTGTACGCGTGTGTACGCATTTTTAATCCGACAAAGATAGACATTTTTTTGGATATAAGTATCACTTTAATCGAACTTTTATTATGCGCAGGATATTCGTTTTAGTCGTTTTGCTGCTTGCGACCCTTGCAACAAACGTGGCCGTGGCGGAGGATATTGCCCACGGAGTGAGGGTTGTGGTCATTGATGCCGGCCACGGAGGTGCAAAGTACCCGGGCGCCAGCTATCGAGGTGTGACCGAGAAGAGCCTTAATCTGAAGGTCGCGCTCAAACTCGGCGAGCTTATCGAGAGCCGTATGCCCGAGGTGAAGGTGGTCTACACGCGCAAGACCGATATGCAGTTCTCGGCGGACCTGAACAAAGATCTTCAAGCTCGTGCCGAGATTGCCAATAAGGCCGGAGGTGATATCTTTATCTCGATTCACGCCAATGCGGCACGCTCGACAAGTGCGCGAGGTGTTGAGACGCTGATTATGGGTGAGAGTCCCCTCGAGCAACGTGTCAATGAGAGTGTTCTCTTTGCCAATAACAAGGAGGAGTTTATCGATATGTCGAATCAGAAGACCGCAGCGGTGGTGAGAGCCTATATCCAGAATCTTCAATTCACCTATGGCGAGTATAGCGAGATGATGGCGCGACTTATCCAGAAGAACTATGCCAAGTCGG
>JBGUTM010000018.1:0-8588 GCA_045133075.1 Alistipes sp.
TCGGGATGCGAGATGCCGAGTTTAATCTTCACCTTCTCGCCTTCGGGAGTGCTGACCTCCAGACGATTAATCTCCACAAGCTCATCAGGGACTTCTATCGTATGCTCCAGGCGCGGCATATTACGCTCATCGAGCTTAAAGTCAAAATACTGCTCTTTGAGGCGCACATCGCTCTCGGCCAAATCGACAAACATATGCGACTCGTCAATGACAGTCTTAATTTTAACTGTGGGTGTATCGGGCAACACCTCCGAGAGCATAAAGCGTGTTCCACCCTTCAGGTCGCTAATATGCGATTTGATGGATGCCTTGATCACAAGCTGTCCTGACTTGAGTTCAAACTCACCTTTGGTACAATCGATACCCTTCAGGTTGAAGGTTACACCCTTCTCGAGCTGGCGCATAGGTGCTACAATAGTGTTGGTCGCACGGTCGAGCCATCCGTTGGCATCCTGCTCCAGGATGAAGCAGGCCGGCAACTGCGTCTCGGCAGTCAGCGCATCGCTCTTGAGCCACGAAAGACCTTCGACACGCATAGTCAGCGGAGCCGACTCGAGTGCGATATAGTTTATCGACTCGATACTCTCGGGGATTCCGTTCAGCGTGTAGACGATATCGGAGGTGTGATTCTCGTTATCGATAACGATATCGTTAATCTCAATCTCCATATCTCTGTACTTGGGCGAGAGGCGAAGTGCAATCTGCGGTGTTCGCGAGACATCACAATAGCCCTTCACCGACTCGAACGAGTAGTCAAACTCATAGGATATCTCATCGTTGATATTCATAGCACCGCGGGAGATGCTCTTCTGCGAGAAGTCGATACTCTGCAACCACGCAGTCAGCGTCACAGACTCGACACCCGCCTGAACATTGTAATTCTTGTATTCGAGGCGATTACCTATCGAGTTACCATCCGCATCCACCAACTGGTAGTTTGATGGGAAGATGATCTTGAGGTTGAGTTTTCCACCTCCATTGATACTCTTCAAGCCATTGAAAGACACCTTAACCTCAAGTTTGGAGCCGCGAGTGTCGCTATTGGTACCGAAGTAGATTTTGCCAACACTGCGAATCTGGGCCGGCATATCGAAGGATGCCGGGAAGGTTGTTTTGCCACTATTTGAGAATGATAACTTACCCAGAGCCGGTGCAATAGATCCCGAGGGGATATCAACACCGAGATTCAAATCGACCCCCGCAGTAAACTCTATCGGAGAGAACTCCGGAGCCACATCCATATTGGGATAGTTCATCACGAAATCGGAAGTAGCCTTACTGAAGATAAAATCATTGGGTAGCGAGGGTGCCCAGAAGGTCACCTGATCAATCTTGGGCAGTACATTCGAGAGTACCGGCAGCGTGAAGCCATCAATGGTTATCTTCTCGCTTTGACCCTCAAACTTCAAGGTGTAGATTCCATCTTGCTCAATCAGGAAATCATTTGCCTCGCCAAACATATCCTTCAGTGAGATTGTTTCGATTGTCCCGAGCGGGATTATAACCTCTTCGCCTCCGAGTGTTATCTCACCGGAGATGTTGTCAAGATCGTAACTCTCATCCACACACGAGTGGAGCGACAGCATAGCCATAGCCGCCATTGTGCAGAGAGACAACGTCCTAACACAGACGTTAACAATTCTATTCTTTTGCATACTATGGGGATATTGATATTTCTTGCGGCAAATATAACATAAAATCCCGAACAACACTACCAAAAGGGTAAAAATATACTACACTGCGGTAAAAACCAGTGACAAGCACTCTATTTTGTCAAAAATTGTTAAATTTGTATCGCTATGTCGCAAAACGAACGTCCATCACTCAAGGAGCAGGTTGCCCTACTGCCACTCGACCCGGGAGTCTACCAATTTATCGACTCTGCGGGGCGGGTAATCTATGTTGGCAAGGCCAAGTCGCTCCGCAAGAGGGTCAGCTCCTACTTTGTGCAGAGTAAGGAACACAGCGCCAAGGTGCGCATTATGGTGCGCCACATCGTGGAGATTCGCCATATTGTCGTGAGCAGCGAGACCGATGCTCTGCTGCTCGAGAACTCGCTTATCAAGAGCCTCCAGCCGCGCTACAACATCCTGCTCAAGGATGACAAAACCTACCCATGGATAGTTCTGCGCCACGAGCCCTTCCCGCGTATCGAATCGACCCGCCGTTTAGTGCGTGACGGCTCGCAATACTTCGGTCCATACGGCTCGGTGGCTATGCAACGTGCAATTTTGGAGTTTATCCGCGAGGTTATCCCCCTGCGTACCTGCAAGCTCAACCTCTCGCCCGAGAGGATCGCCCGAGGCAATTACTCGACCTGCCTGCAATACCACATCGGCAACTGCAAGGCCCCCTGTATCGGTGCACAGAGCCCCGAGGAGTATGCTACCCATATCGAGCTGGCCGCCGCCATCCTGAAGGGGGACCTACGCCCCGTGCGCAGCTACCTCGAGGAGGAGATGGGACGTGCTGCCGCCGAGTTGCGCTTCGAGCAGGCACAACGCTTCAAGTCGAGGCTCGAGGCTCTCGAAAACTACCGTTCGCGCTCGGTCATCGTCAGTGCCAAGATTGTCGATGTGGATGTCTTCTCGCTGCTCACAGATGAGGCTGACGACACCGCCTACTGCAACTTTATCCGCATCCGCCGCGGTTCGGTCACGGGCCTCTACACCGTGCGTCTTACGGCTGGTGCCGAAAGTAGCAAGGAGGAGATGCTTACACTCGGCATTCAGCACATTGTCGAAAATGTAGCCGAGGAGCTCTCGCGCGAGGTTATCGTTCCGTTTATGCCCTCGGCGGCGATTTTGTTTGACGGTGTCACCTTCACCATCCCCAAGCGAGGTGAGAAGCTCGACCTGCTCAACTTCTCGCTCAAGAGTGCGCGCATCTACCGCGCCGAGTGCCTCAAAAACCTCGAGATCAAAAACCCTGAACGCCATACCGACCGCCTTATGGAGGCTATGCGCCGCGAGCTGCACCTCAGCCGCGAGCCACGCCATATCGAGTGTTTCGACAACTCCAACCTCCAGGGCACCAACCCCGTAGCCTCGTGTGTGGTCTTCCGAGACGGCAAACCTTCGCGCAAAGAGTATCGCCATTTCAACGTCAAGACGGTTGTCGGAGCTGATGACTTTGCCTCTATGCGCGAGATTGTCTATCGCCGCTACCGCCGCCTGCTTGATGAGGGGGCCGAGCTCCCCGACCTTATCATTGTCGATGGTGGCAAGGGTCAGCTCTCGAGTGCTTACTCCGTGCTCTGCGAGCTGGGCATCGAGGAGCAGGTGCCAATTGTCGGACTTGCTAAGCGTATCGAAGAGATATATTTCCCGCGCGACCCTATGCCTTATTATCTCACGCGCACGGGCGAGCCACTAAAAGTTGTCTGCCATATCCGCGATGAGGCCCACCGCTTCGGCATCACTTTCCACCGCCAAAAACGCAGTAATGCCTTTCTGCACAGCGGGCTGGAGGATATTCGAGGCCTTGGCGAAAAAAGTATCTCGGCACTGCTCCGAAAATTTCGCACGATTTCGCGCCTACAGGCCGCTACAGAGGCGGAAATCGCAGAGGTTGTAGGTGCTTCGCGTGCGAGATTAGTTGTCGAGTGGCTAAAAAAAATATAAAAAACCTTTGGTTATTAGCATTTTAATCTCTACTTTTGCAGAGATTGCATACCCCAAAAATAGGCCTGCAAACAATTTTATTCACTTATATATTAACAATTAACTAATTAACAAACAAGATGTTAACCAAGAATCTCCAAAATCGAGGGGGGGGGAATTCGTACCTCTCCGCGTATGTAGCACCTGAAGTGTTGCTGCATGAGTTCGATGTAGAACGTGGTTTCGCCGATTCGTTCGGTGGTGACGCGTGGACCAAAGCAGAGGAGGAGGACCTCTAAGTCGTTAACCGCTAAAACCTATGAAAACTATGAAGAAGATGTTTTTATCGGCGCTCGCGGTAGCGGCGCTCGCATTTGTCGGATGTACCGAGGATGCAACCAATGATTTGGCACAGAACAACGGTGGTGCAGCCGTAGAATTGCACACTTTCACTTTCGAGGCTGAAATCGAGCAGCCCACACGTACCTCTCTTGTAGACCCGGGCACGGGTACTTCTTACGTTTGCTGGGACGAGGATGATGTAGTAGCAATTATCACTGACAATGGTGTTTACGCGGCAACTATCGCAAGCGGTGAAGGCACTCCCTACGCAACCTACACTGCAGAGATTTCGGGTAACCCCCTCGCAGCAGTTTATCCCTATTCATTCGCAAACAGCGATGATCCTTCAATCACCTATGATAGCGATTTAGCAACCAGCCGCATCGGTCTTCTCTTCCCCAACTACCAAATCCACAAGACAGGTAGTGTATTCGGCGATGATGTCAACGCTATGGTTGGTGTAGCTCAGGAGGGCGAGAACGGTACCAAGTTCGCTATGAAGAGCGTAATGGGTGCTCTCGAGCTTAAGTTCAAGGGCTCGCAGAAGGTTCAGGGTATCACCGTTAAGGCTGCAGGTTCAAAGATTTCGGGTGTAGGTTATGTGACCGCTAACACCAACGGCAACCACACTCTTACAATGGCTGATAATATAACATCGCAGACATACGTTACCCTCGAGGTTCCCGAGACCGTTACCCTTAACACTGGCGAGGCTACTTCGTTCTATGTTCTCGTACCTGCTGGTACTTACGAGGGTCTGCAGATTGGTGTTATGACCGAGGATGGTTCGTATGTTCGCACCGCAACCAAGGCTCACACCGTTAAGGCTAGCGAGATTCTCCCCATTAACTGCGGTGATCTTGACGCTATGATTGATGAGGCATCGGCAGTAAACCTCTCGGCAAGCCAGTGGGCAAACTGCTACGCGGTTGTTCCCGGTGGCGCAGTTAAGACCTACGTTTTCGATACAAAGTGTGTTGATGGTTCGACTCCGACAAACTCTTTCTTGAATAAAAACAATGAGAGTGTAGAGGACCACGAGGAGTTCTTGCAGCCTCATATGGCACAGATCCTCTGGGCTGAGGAGTTGGGCGTAGCATACGACATCCAGTTCGATCGCGCCAACGGTAAGATCTACTTCAAGAATGATGGCTCGACTCTCGGTAATGTGCGTATTATGCTCACCTGCGATCCTATTGCAGTTGCAAAGAGCCGAGTATTGAACACCGGAAAATCAAATGATGAAAATACGTCTATTGACGATCGCTATGTACTCGATTTTGAGGGCAAATCGATATACATCAAACGTGCAGAGCAGTGCTTTATTTGGGGTTGGCACATCTGGTCAACACCGACCGCTCTCGACTATAGCGAGTTCCGTATTCCTGCCGGTTCTACCGACTCGAATGGCGATGGCTATCTCTCGGCGGCGGAGATTCGTAAGAAGGGTCGTCTGGGATGGATGGATCGCAACCTCGGCGCAACTTGGCTTGCCAAGACTAAGAGTGAGCTTGATGCCGCTACCAACGATAATCTCGAAGATGCCCTCGGTCTCTACTATGAGTTCGGTAATATGACTCCCTATCCGCGCCCTGATCAAATGAAGGGTCACTCTACTGCTGATTTCGGATTCGCGCGAACAAAGTATATGTACGGATTCAACCAGTATTCGATGAAATGGACATCAAGCGGTTCGTTCAAAACAACTGTTGAGGAGACACTACAGTTCCCGTACTATTTCTACAAAGCTAGTTATACCCCTGCGAATGGAACCCAAAAGCCCTCCGATGCAGCTGAATTAACAAAGTACAAAAAGCACTTTGGTACTGACTCGCGCAATTCGTGGATCAATAAGGAATTCAAGGGTGGTGGTTTAGAGACCGATACACCTCCTGCATTTTGGGGTAAATTCGATGGCTCAGCCAGCACAGTAATTAAAGGTCTCTACGATCCGTGTCCTCCGGGATATTGTATGCCTCACCAGGGCAATGTCTACCAAACTTGTACTGGACAAAGTGTCAAGTTCTTGCCCGAGGGAGCAACAGAGCCTATCAACCAGAATGCAGGAGCCTTCTCGGAGGTTTGTACCAAGAAGATTAACGACATTCCGGTTGGTACTTACATTACCTTCGATGGTACCAATATCGACTACTGGCCCAATAGTGGCTATAGCGCAGATGGCAAGATTACCTTTAACAAAACCGGAAATCTGGCCTATGTATGGGCGGTACCTTACCACCATCAGATTGAGAACTATTCATATACAAGCGGTGGCGTATCGTATGGTCCTTACACTTCGTACAACTGTGGCGCTCGTGGTACGTTCAACCAGAGCGGAACAGGTTCATACCAACAGTTCTGGCCTCAGGTGGCGACCGGTTACAATGTACGTTGTATGAAGTATGTTCCCTCTGCTAAGGCAGCAGCTTCTGCAGCATCGTACAATGTAGACGAGGCTACTGGTTTGTAGTCAACTCTTAAACCCTATTTAACAAACCGAGCGACTTCAAATTGAGGTCGCTCGGTTTTTTGTTTTAGGGAGTGTAGAGAGTGTAGGGAGCACAGGGAGCGTAGGGAGTGTATAGTTTTTTCGGCTTTGCTGCTATCCCTAAACTCATTAAACTCCCTAAACTCCCTAATCAAACCGCACTTACCTCCTCTTCTTCTTGCGCACCGACCAGCCAAAATGGCCGAGCGACTTGCCGAGGGTAAAATACTCTCCGTGGGAATATGCCATAAGGCCTGCACGCACCATATCGAACTTGCCTTTATCGTCAAGATACTGCTCATCGACAGCCACATTGACAACCTCGGCGATAAACATATCGTGTGTGCCGAGCGGGATAATCTGCTTGACACGGCACTCGATACTCACGGGCGACTCCTCGATAAGGGGAGCCTTCACAACGGTCGCCGCCACGGGGGTGAGGCCCATCTCGGCCCACTTATCGAAATCCTTGCCCGACCTCACGCCACACCAATCCGTAGCACGAGCCAGAGCCTCGGTGGTAAGGTTGATAACGAACTCGCCCGTGCGCTTGATAATATCGTAGGAGTGGCGCTCGGGGCGCACCGAGATATAGCACATTGCAGGGTCGGAGCAGATGGTGCCCGTCCAGGCCACGGTCAGCATATTGTACTCTTCTGGGGTTGCGCCACAGCTCACCAGCACTGCCGGCAGGGGGTAAATCATCGTTCCGGGTCTCCAATTTTGTTTCATAGACGTTATTATTAAAGGCTTATATGACATTTGTGGCTTTCTTGGAGATTACAAAGAGACTCTTTGCAATAAAAAACCATCAAAAGTTGAGCAAAGATAGCGATTTTACGGCAGAAAATTTGGAATTAGAAAAAATATATCTATCTTTGCACCGCAAAAATGATGGTGCCATAGCTCAGTTGGTAGAGCAAAGGACTGAAAATCCTTGTGTCCCTGGTTCGAATCCCGGTGGCACCACAGAGCAGAAGATGCAAATAAAGTCACTCAGTTTGAGTGACTTTTGTTTTTGACATCATTCCTGTTTTTTATATTGAAATTTTAGGCTTATTGGTCAAAATAGTACATAAAATCGGGGCGGTTTTCGCTTATTGGTCAAAATTAGTACATAAATGCGGGTGTTTGCCCGCATTTTTCACTTGTATTTAAGTCTGAAATACTCGTCAATAAATAGTTTGCGATGTCTCTTTGACATTCCATTATGCACCCTCAATTTTGTTTTTAGATCCGTGTTGATTGCTTCGAGGATATTATTTGTATTTGGTATCGGAGTGTCAGGATAGTCGTACCAAGTCCAGAGCCATTTCATATGTCTGCGCATCGAAAAATATGCGCTCCTCACTCGCTGATGGGTATATGATTTCTTACCAGTCTTTCTATCGAGTGTTCTATGTTTTAACCATTCACCCCATTTCTCGTGCCACATATCTAGCATACTAATAAATGACTCCTTATCTGTATGGCATAATAGGTGCGCTATCTTCTGCAACTCCTTGCCGGCATCGGTTTGTGGATTCTTTGTTAGATACTCATCTACGGTCTTAGCTTGGTGAAACTGACAGTATTGCACCTTATATCGTGCAAGAGCCTGTGGTAATCCCCATAGACCATCGCACACAATACCGAGTATCTTAAACTTATGCTCACGCAGCCACTCTATGCCCTCCAAATAATCAGCTATAGTTTCTTTCTTGTCGAGGAACTTGCGCCATAGTAATCGCTTGCGGTAGGCATCGACAATGAGGAGTACACCAAAGCTCTTACCCCAATAAGTGGCATCCATAAGGATTACCACCTCCTTATACTTTGACACGATACGAGTGGAGTGAACTTGACGCATTCGACGCTGCACAGTGCTGACGGAAAGATCGTGTCGCTCGGCAATTTCGGAGAGGGTTTGCTTGCCTTTTACATACTCCTCATAAAGACTCTTTGGCGAGGTAGAACGACGAGCTATTGGAAGAACGGAATGGCGACGGCAGTTAGCGCAAAAATATCGCTGTTTACCCCCGTTGTAGCCGTGTCTGACGAGGGTGCGATGCCCACATTTTGGGCAAACTTTTTATCCATTTCTAACGCAAATAGCACAAATATAAGAAAATCAATTAATTACAACGATTTTATGTACTAATTTTGACCAATAAGCC
>JBGUTM010000019.1:0-14364 GCA_045133075.1 Alistipes sp.
TCGAACTTCGTGATTTCGCTTATCAAAAATCTTATCCCCGATAAGGTACGTATCCCCGCATTTATCGTGGTTATCGCATCGTTCGTGACTATTATCCAGATGTTGATGGAGGCATACGTCCCCTCGCTCTACGCTTCGCTGGGAGTATTCATCCCGCTGATTGTGGTGAACTGTATCATCCTGGGTCGCGCCGAGGCATTCGCTTCGAAAAACTCGCCCCTCGACTCCATTTTGGACGGAGTGGGCATCGGCTTGGGATTCACCCTCTCGCTGACCGTCATCGGTGCCGTGCGTGAGCTGCTCGGCTCGGGTTCAGTCTTTGGATTCTCATTCGGCATCACGGATTATATGCCGCTGTTCTTTGTCCTCGCACCCGGAGCATTCCTCGTGTTGGGCTATTTGATGGCTTTGTTTAACAAATTTGCGAAGAAGTAGTTATGGAGATTTCATATTTTGCAATTATCATCGGAGCGATTCTGGTCAATAACGTAGTATTGGCCCAGTTCCTCGGCATCTGCCCCTTCCTCGGTGTTTCGTCTAAGGTCGAAACCTCACTGGGTATGGGTGCAGCAGTTACATTCGTGATGTCGCTCACGGCAGTTGTTGCGTGGTGCATCCAGACCTACATCCTCGTGCCGCTCGGTATCGAGTATATGCAGACCATCGTCTTTATCCTGGTTATTGCTGCTCTGGTGCAGATGGTCGAGATTATCCTCAAGAAGATCTCACCCTCACTCTATCAGGCACTGGGAATCTTCCTGCCCCTGATTACCACCAACTGTGCCGTCCTCGGTATCGCAATTCTTATGATTCAGAAGGAGTTTAACCTGCTGCAGAGCGTAGTATTCTCGGCAGCTACCGCCATCGGCTTCGCATTGGCATTGGTACTATTTGCCGGCATTCGCGAGCGTCTGGAGTTTGAGGAGGTACCAGAGGCTATGAAGGGTACACCTATCGCTCTGGTTACGGCAGCTCTGCTGGCTATGGCATTCCTCGGCTTCTCGGGATTGGTATAGCAGATTTATACTCTACATAAGAGAGTGGGTGTCCAACAATAATGAGGACACCCACTCTTTTTTGGTGCGGAAGTTGCGGTTACGAAAATAAACATCACACTATGTTACTTATTTTACTCTTAACAACAATTTTACTTATGATGACAACTGCAACAACAGCCGAGACTCGCAAGTTCACGCTTGCGCCCCTACCCTATCCCTACAACGCCCTCGAGCCCGAAATATCGGAGGAGACGCTGCGCTTCCACCACGACAAGCACCACGCGGGCTATGTCGCCAAGCTCAACACTCTGATTGCCGGCACCCCCTACGAGACTATGTCCCTCGAGGAGATTGTCGCAAAGAGTGATGGCGCAATCTTCAACAATGCAGCTCAGGTGTGGAATCACGACTTCTACTTCGCCACACTATCGCCCAAGCCCAACCTCAAGCCCGAGGGAGCACTACTCGATGCCATTGTCAGTGAGTATGGCTCGGTCGAAAACCTCAAGAAGGAGATGAACGAAGCGGCCGTAAATCTCTTTGGTTCGGGCTGGGTATGGCTGGTCGAGAACAAGGATGGCAAGCTCGCAATTATGAGTGGCAAGAATGCCGACACTCCCCTGCGCTACGATATGCGTCCACTCCTAACGATAGATGTCTGGGAGCACGCCTACTACATCGACTATCGCAATGCACGTGCCGATGCGGTGAAGGCCATCTGGAACAGAATCGACTGGCGCAAGGTCGAGGAGCGTTATCGCTCGCCTCACAAATAGACTAAAACTTGATAGTCACATTTGCCAGCGCGTGTAGCGGAGCCTGCGGGAAGTAGTAGGCCTCATCGTACCGCACACCATCCCACATATAGGAGTATCCGTAGCCGTTGCTGCAATACTCCGTGTTGAAGAGGTTATAGATACATACTCCAAGACGCATCGAGCGGCCCGATACAAATGGCAGGGTGTAGCCCAGGTCGAGGTTTGTAACGCAGTAACCATCCAACGACAGTACCTCCGTCTGATTATTGGTGAGGTACTGTCTGCTTACATAGCGGGTATACAGCAGAGCTTCGAAACCCTTAACGTGGAAGTCAAAGCCGAGCGAGGCAATATAGTCGGGCGAATAGGCGATGGTCATCGTTCCAAGATTTTTGCCGTATGTGGGGCTATCGGCCAGCAAATCGACATAGTTACGAATCTTGTTGCGACTCCAAGTAAAGTCACCCTTTGCCGTAAGCCACTTTGCAACCCTCCACGCAGCCGTAAGCTCCACGCCACAACGGTAACTATCCGGGACATTGACATTCAACGCATCAGAGCTGTCATTGACCATACCCGTAGGTATCAGCTGATTGCGATACTGCATATAGTAGAGATTAAGTCCCAGCGACAACTTCTCCGAGGAGTAGCGATAGCCCAGTTCGTAGTCAAAAAGACGTTCGGGCTGCGGCTCGCTCTCATCCTGCGAAAACATATAGCGATCGGTAAAGTCGGCACGGGTCGGCTCCTTATTGGCTATTGCAAACGAGGCGAAGAGGTTATGATGGCGGGCAAAGGTGTAACTTAGACCCACATTAGGATTCACAAAGTGGTAGAGCTTGTCGATGGCGATAGGTTGCATCTGCATCGTATTCCAATCGAAGTTATCGTTGCACCCCCACGCACGATAGCTCACAATGCGGTATTGAAGGTCAGCCGAGATACTCAATCCCTTGACGGGTTGCCACGCTGCCTTGGCGAAGAGGTTTGCATCCTGCTTACGGACATCATTGTCGTACCAGCGACCCTTAATCGCACTACGTTCCATTCCGTCCACCCACTCAATCTCGCCCCAATGCGGACAAGAGTAGTGGCTCCACGAGCCGCCAAAGAGCACCGCCACCTTATCGGAGGTGTATCCTACAGCGGTGTTGATACCGAAGGTGTGGTTGCGCATAATCTTATGGCGAATCATATCGGCCTCCACACTCGGATCGGCAACACCGAGGTTGGTATATTCGAGCAGAGTGCGCTCCGCCTTGTACTGCTTGTAGTAACCATAGCCATAGGTGTAAAATCCCGTAACACTCATCTGCCAATGATCATTAAAGCGGTGATTGGCAATAAGTTGGTTGTTGATTTGCAGATAATTATCGGTCTGATCATCGTAGTAATCAACGTGTGTGCCATCGGCCAGCGTATAGGGGCCATGTGAGGTCTCATACTGCCCCTCGGTGTGGTATCGGCGACCATAGAGGCGCATCTCCTCCTTCGTCACACCCGTATAAGTAAGGTAGGTCTTAGCCTTACCTCCAAACGACAACAGCTTTATCGAGGTACGGCTATCGTAGTACCCTCCCTGCAACATATAGGACTTGAGATCGGTCGCACCACGCTCAACATATCCGTCCGAGCCGATATGCGTTACTCGCGCATCGACACTCCAATGACCACCCATCAATCCTGAGCCAATATGAACAGCCTGCTTGTTGGTATTGTACGAGCCATAAGAGAGCGAGGCTGAGCCTCCAAATGAGGTGGCCGGAGCCGCTGTTGTCATATTCACCGCGCCACCAAAGGCTCCCGTACCATTGGTCGAGATGCCTGCACCGCGCTGAATCTGCACATCGCCCACTGCCGATATCAAATCGGGAGTATCATACCAATAGGTCGAGTGTGAATCGGGATTGTTGAGCGGCACTCCATTGACCGTGACATTTATGCGCGTGGCATCCGTACCTCGCAAACGAATCGAAGTTCCACCAATGCCGATACCCGTCTCGTTGGTGGCAATCAACGAGGGGGTAAGTGATAGCAACGAGGGGATATCGGTGCCGTAACTATTACGTTCAATCTCCTGACGCGATAGGTCGGTGTGTGCCACCGGCGAAGAGTGGTTGGCACGCAGAGCCACAACCTCGATAGAGCCGATATGCTCGTGCATAGCCACAGAGTCGGCCGGCGAGGCTGTATCCGATGATTGAGTGTGTTGATTGAGTTGGTTGGTGTGTGCTACGCGAGAAGTCGCGTATGCGCCGAGCGATAGTCCCGCCACGGCGAGAGTCAGAAAAAACCTTTTCATAACTTTCTAAATTTAAATTAGTTAAAAAATATGAAAAGGGGTATGTTATTGATTATGCTACATCCCGGTCTCGGCATTATCCGTATCCGGTACAATGGGTATAATCTCAGCCTGCATGGTGCAAGCACCCCCGTAAATCGCAGCAAAGATACAAAAAAAATTGGAGATACACCAAAATGCAAAAGAGAGGGTGTCCAATAATCATCGGACACCCTCAATTGTGTTAGAATTTGTATAACAAGAGCTATTTTGAAACTGCTCACAGACCAAGATACCAAAGCGTACTAAACGTACGTGAGGATTTCGTGCAAGGCAGACGCCACAAGAGCCTTATTAGACAGATTCCGCTTATGATATAAGGTCTTTAACGACTTCTTACATCTTCTTACCAACGTTGGTCTTCACATTCGAAACCTTTGCGCCGGTGTTCTTTGCAGCCTTCTGTACGGGCTTTGCCTTCGGAGCCTTCTTCTCGGCTACTACGGTTGCGTCCTCAACTGCATCAGTCGTCTTCTTGCGCGAACGGCGAGTCTTGGGCTTAGCCTCTGCTGCAGGTGCTGCGGCAGGAGTTACGCCAAAGGTATATGCCTCATTGAAGTCTACGAACTCGATGATGCACATATCTGCACCGTCACCCAAACGGAAACCGGTCTTCAAGATACGAGTGTAACCGCCCGGACGATCTGCAATCTTAGGAGCAATCGTGCGGAACAGTTCGGTAACGGCCTCCTTCTGCTTCAGATACGAGAATACCACACGGCGTGAGTGGGTCGTATCCTCCTTCGAACGAGTTACCAGCGGCTCAACGAACTGCTTAACTGCTTTTGCCTTTGCTACCGTCGTCTCGATACGCTTGTGCAGAATCAGCGAAGATGCCATATTCGACAACATCGCCTTGCGGTGTCCCGCCTGACGGCCAAGGTGATTGAAATTCTTATTGTGTCTCATAATTATTCTTTATCAAGTTTGTACATAGATACGTCCATTCCGAACTTAAGGTTGAGCGACGAGAGCAACTCATCAAGCTCCGTGAGCGACTTCTTACCGAAGTTGCGGAACTTGAGCAGATCGTTGCGATTGAGGCGAACCAAATCTCCAACAGTATCAACGTCTGCTGCCTTCAGACAGTTGAGAGCGCGAACGCTCAAATCCTGATCCGACAGCTTGGTCTTCAACAGTTGGCGCATGTGGAGTACATCCTCATCGAACTCTTCAGCACCGCTGTTATCCTCCATATTGAGAGTGATCTTCTCGTCCGAGAAGAGCATGAAGTGCTGGATGAGAATCTTCGCAGCCTCCTTCAATGCATCCTTCGGATGAATCGAACCGTCAGTGGTAATCTCAAGATTCAACTTCTCGTAGTCGGTCTTCTGCTCGACACGATAGTTCTCAATGGCATACTTCACGTTCTTAATCGGAGTATGAATCGAATCGATAGGCAACGTACCAAACTCGCAGTCTGCAGGAGTATTCTCCTCTGCGGGCACATAACCACGACCCTTACCGATGGTGATCGTCAACTGCATCTTTGTACCGGGTGCCAGATGACAAATTACCAAATCGGGATTCAAGACCTTGAAGAACGAAAGGAAATTCGAGATGTATCCTGCCGTAAGTTCAGTAACACCGGCAACATTGATGGAAACCTTCTCGGCATCCTGATTATCTACGGTGCGGATAAAGCGAATCTGCTTCAACTTGAGAACGATGTCAATCATTCCCTCCATCACACCGGGAATAGCGGCAAACTCGTGGTCAACACCGGCAACCTTAACGGTCGTAATTGCATATCCCTCCAACGAAGAGAGCAAAATACGGCGCAAAGCGTTACCGATTGTCATACCGAAACCGGGCTCCAAAGGACGGAACTCAAACTTTCCGAACGATGAAGTCGATTCAAGCATGATGACCTTTTCAGGTCTTTGGAATGCTAATATTGCCATAATTTAATTTTGTGTTATTGATTACTACTTGGAGTACAACTCGACAATGAATTGCTCCTTGATGTTCTCCGGAATCTCCTCTCGCTCGGGACGCTGCAAGAACTTACCGCTCATCGAAGCACCATCCCACTCGAGCCACGAGTAGCGGCTCTTCGAGGCACCTGCCAACGAATCTACGATAACCTCCAGCGACTTCGACTTCTCGCGAACCGATACCACGTCACCAACCTTGAGCGAGTATGACGGGATGTTTACGATCTCGCCATTTACGCAGATGTGACGGTGAGAAACCAACTGACGTGCTGCTGCACGGGTAGGAGCAATACCGAGACGGTATACTACGTTGTCAAGACGGCACTCAAGCAGCTTGAGCAGGTTCTCACCTGTGATACCACCCATACGGGCTGCCTGCTCGTAAGTACGCGAGAACTGCTTCTCGAGCAATCCGTAGGTATACTTTGCCTTCTGCTTCTCCGACAACTGCAAACCGTACTCCGAAGTCTTTTTACGCTTGCGCGCAAGACCGTGTTGTCCGGGAGGATAGTTTCTCTTGTCGAGACTCTTATCCGCACCGTAAATAGCCTCGCCAAACTTTCTGGCGATTTTTGTTTTAGGTCCTATATATCTTCCCATTGTTTTTACTTTTTAATAGTTTTGTCAAAATTAAGCTCTGTCCTAATCCTAGTCCGTTTACACTCACGAATTATACGCGGCGGCGGTTAGGAGCACGACAACCATTGTGCGGCAGCGGAGTAACATCGATAATCTCCATTACCTCGATACCTGCACCGTGAATGGTACGAACTGCCGACTCACGTCCCTGACCCGGACCCTTCACATATACCTTAACTTTGCGCAAGCCCATATCATAGGCAACCTTTGCACAATCTGCAGCTGCGGTCTGCGCTGCGTAGGGAGTATTCTTCTTCGAACCACGGAATCCCATCTTACCTGCTGATGACCAGCTGATAACCTCACCAACCTCGTTGGTGATCGAGATGATAACGTTGTTAAATGTCGAGTGAACGAAAGCCATACCAACGGCACCAACCTTAACAACCTTCTTCTTAACTGTTCCTGTTTTCTTTGCCATAACTCTCTAATTATTACTTCGTTGCCTTTTTCTTGTTAGCGACTGTCTTCTTGCGACCCTTGCGAGTACGTGCATTGTTCTTAGTCGACTGACCACGAACCGGAAGACCCAAACGGTGACGGATGCCTCGGTAGCAACCGATATCCATCAGACGCTTGATATTGAGTTGAACGACCGAACGACACTCGCCCTCGACCTTCAATCCCATCTCGGCAATTGCCGAACGGATAGCGCCGACCTGGTCATCTGTCCAATCCTGTACTTTAACATCGTAGCTGATGCCACACTTGTCGAGAATCTTCTGAGCTGTGCTACGACCAATACCGTAGATATAGGTCAGACCGATCTCGCCTCTTTTATTCTTTGGTAAATCTACACCGACTATACGTGCCATAAATTTTCTGTTTCTTTAATTTAATCGTTTAACATTTACCCTTGGCGCATTTTGAATTTAGGATTTTTCTTGCAGATTACGTAAAGCTTTCCTTTACGGCGTACGATCTTGCAATCCTCGCTTCTTTTCTTGATTGATGCTTTTACTTTCATAATTTTCAAGCAATCTTGATTATTTGTACCTAAAGGATATACGACCCTTACTCAAATCATAAGGAGTCATCTCCACTTTTACTTTATCTCCGGGAAGGATCTTTATGTAGTGCATTCGCATCTTTCCCGAGATGTGGGCGGTGATAACGTGTCCGTTATCCAATTCAACGCGGAACATTGCATTTGACAATGCCTCGATGATTGTTCCGTCCATTTCAATAGCAGCCTGTTTTGCCATAGAGTTGTTTAGTTGTTAAGTACGTTTTCGATTATACCAAAATCCGTCAGCACGTCCGGACCATCTTTGCGGATTGCCACAGCAAACTCAAAGTGTGCTGCGGGCTTTCTGTCGCGCGTTCTGACTGTCCAGCCATCTCGCTCGAACACTACCGCTCGGTTGCCCATTGTTATCATCGGTTCTATGCAGATAACCATTCCCTCCTTGAGGAGTGGACCTCTGCCGCGTGCGCCATAATTCGGAACACCGGGAGCCTCGTGCATTTTTCGTCCCAATCCGTGTCCCTCCAACTCGCGCACTACGCCGTAGCCGAAGCTTTCGGCGTACTCCTGCACTGCTGCCGAGATATCGCCTACGCGATTTCCGACCTTTGCCTGAGCCGTACCCTTGTAAAGAGCCTCTTTGGTGACCTCCAATAGACGGCGAACCTCTTCGCTAATCTCTCCTACGGCAAACGTATATGCCGAATCACCATTGAACCCCTTCATAAACGTACACAAATCGACCGACACTATGTCGCCCTCTTTGATGACGTAATCAGACGGAATTCCGTGAACTACCTGCTCATTGACCGATATACAGGTCGCAGCAGGATAGCCCTCGTAACCAAGACAAGATGGAATTGCTCCGTGAGAGCGGATAAAGTCCTCGGCAATACGATCCAACTCCTTGGTCGTCACGCCGGGCTTAATGTGTTTACCCACCTCTGCCAGAGTCTGACTCACGAGGATATTATTCTCGCGGAGCAACTCTATCTCATCGTTGGTCTTAAGGTATATCATTTAACAAATGAACTCTTATTAAAACTTTTAGTAGCGACCCTGAATGCGACCGGTCTTCATCAGACCATCATAGTGACGCATCAAAAGGTAGCTCTCTACCTGCTTGAGAGTGTCGAGAACAACACCAACCATAATCAGCAATGACGTACCGCCATAGAAGTAGGCGAAGGCCTGCTGAACGCCCAGGAACTTCATCGCCAATGCGGGCATAATTGCCACGATTGCGAGGAAGATCGAACCCGGAAGGGTGATTCTCGTAATGATGCCATCGATATACGAAACAGTTGCCTTACCGGGCTTAACTCCCGGAATGAAGCCGCCGTTACGCTTCATATCGTCTGCCATCATTTGAGGATTGATGATAATTGCCGTGTAGAAGAACGTGAAGACAATTACCAACACCGCAAGCGTAAAGTTGTACCAGAAACCGGTCATATTGGAGAAGGCTCCAGCGAAACCGGGGGCAACACCTGCGAACAACATAGGAATAAACATCAACGCCTGTGCGAAGATGATAGGCATTACGTTCGCTGCATTCATCTTGATAGGAATGTACTGACGAACACCACCATACTGCTTATTACCTACGATACGCTTTGCGTACTGTACGGGAACCTTGCGGACTGCCTGTACGATTGCGATGGTAGCCATAAACACCAGGAAGAGGAGAACGAGCTCGACAATAATCATAATGATACTACCTGTCGAGGTGTTCAAACGCGCATTGATCTCGGCCAAGAGTGCATGCGGCAGACGTGCCACGATACCGATCATAATGATCAGCGACACTCCATTACCGATACCCTTGTCCGTAATCTTCTCACCGAGCCACATAACGAACATCGTGCCGGCGATCAGAATAGCGGTTGCGTAGGCATAGAACATAGGCGTATTGCCATAGACGAATGCCTGCGGTACCTGGTTGTAGAGGTTAGCCACGTAAGTCGGACCCTGGAGCATCAATACTCCGATGGTCAGGAAACGTGTCCACTGGTTCATCTTGCGGCGGCCGCTCTCACCCTCTTTCTGCATCTTCTGGAAGTAGGGAATCATCATTCCCAACAACTGGATGATAATCGAAGCGGTGATGTACGGCATAACTCCGAGTGCAAATACTGCTGCATTGGCAAATGCACCACCAGAGAATACGTTCAACAGACCCAGCAGGCTGTTGCTGTCCATCTGGTTTGCCAGTGCCGAACCCTCACCCAGAAGGTTGGGGTTGACACCCGGAATCACCACAAAACAGCCCAAGCGATAGACCAAGAGCAGGAGCAGAGTATAGCCTACACGCTTACGCAACTCCTCAATCTTGTAGATATTCTTGAGCGTTTCACGAAGTTTCTTGTTGGCTGCCAAGAAGGCAATAACTACCAAAAAGACAACACCAACAATAAGATAACTATTCATAATTATCGCTTTAAGGTTTCTTACATTTTCTCAACGCTACCACCTGCAGCAACGATTGCAGCCTCTGCGCTCTTCGAGAATGCATGAGCTGTAACCTTCAGTGCCTTGGTGACTGCACCATTGCCCAGAATCTTAACCTTGTCGTTAGCCGATACAAAGCCCGATGCTACCAAGGTCTCGAGATTTACCTCTGCGAGGTTCTTCTTTGCTGCCAAATCCTCGAGAGTCGAGAGATTGATAGCCTTGAACTCTACACGCTTGATGTTGGTAAAACCGAACTTGGGAAGACGACGCTGGAGAGGCATCTGACCACCCTCGAAACCTAACTTACGCGAGTAGCCCGAACGCGACTGCGCACCCTTGTGACCACGAGTTGCAGTGCCGCCGTGACCCGAACCTGCACCGCGTCCAATACGCTTGTCGTGGTGAGTTGAACCCTTTGCGGGTTTGAGATTATTGAGTTCCATTGATTATTCCTCCTTGTTAGTTGTTTCACTTACATTTACCTCTGCGGCAGCCTCAACCTTCTTGGTTGCCTTCTTGGCAGCCTTCTTAGGCTCTACGACCTCAACCTTAACCAGGTGCTTCACCTTCTCGACCATACCCAAAATGATTGCCGAGTCGCTGTGCTCTACTGTACGGTTGATCTTGCGCAGACCGAGTGCATCGAGATTCTTGCACTGCTGCTCAGTTGCACCAATGCGGCTTTTGATCTGTGTAATCTTCAATGTTGCCATAGTCTTCCTTAAAATTAACCGTTAAACACCTGATTGAGTGAGATTCCGCGCAACTGTGCAACGCTGTATGCGTCACGCAACTCGCAGAGTGCGCCAATCGTAGCCTTCACGAGGTTGTGGGGGTTAGACGAACCCTTGCTCTTTGCAAGCACGTTCTTGACACCAACCGACTCCAACACGGCACGCATTGCACCACCGGCGATGATACCGGTACCGGGAGCTGCCGGACGAATCATAACCTCCGAACCACCGAAACGCATCTCCTGCTTGTGAGGAATTGTTCCGTTGATCACCGGAATCTTCACCAGATTCTTCTTTGCATCCTCAACGCCCTTTGCAATTGCAGAAGTAACCTCCGATGCCTTACCCAGACCGTAGCCTACAACACCGTTCTCGTTACCTACAACCACAATAGCCGAGAAGCTAAATGTACGACCTCCCTTGGTTACCTTGGTAACGCGGTTGATAGCAACGAGTCTGTCCTTCAACTCGAGGTCGCTTGTACGTACTTTCTTTATGTTAGTATTTGACATATCGCATTAGAATTTAAGACCGCCTTCGCGTGCAGCGTCAGCCAACATTTTTACTCTTCCGTGATAGAGGTAGCCGTTACGGTCGAAAGCAACAGTCGAAATACCCTTCTCGACAGCCTTCTTGGCAGCCAGCGCTCCTACCAAAGCAGCAACTTCACACTTATTCTTGCCGGCAGCCTCTGCTACAACCTCCTTCGAAGATGCGGTTGCTAAAGTAACGCCTGCAAGGTCATCAATGAACTGTACGTAGATCTGTTTATTGCTACGGAATACAGTCATACGGGGACGCTCTGCGGTTCCGCTAACGATCTTGCGGATACGCATCTTGATCCTCTCTCTTCTTTCTATCTTATTCAATGACATAACTTGACTTCTGTTTTACTATTTAGCATTTGCAGACTTACCTGCCTTACGACGAATTACCTCGCCTACGAACTTAATACCCTTACCCTTATAAGGCTCCGGCTTACGCAGCGAGCGAAGCTTTGCTGCAACCTGACCTACGAGCTGCTTATCGATACTCTTGAGAGTTACGATAGGCGCACCCTTCTTCTCGGTAACGGCAGTTGCAGTAACCTCCTTGGGCAACTTGAGATATGTATCGTGCGAGTAGCCAAGGCTCATCTCCAATACATCTCCCTTAACCTCGGCCTTAAAACCGACACCCACGAGCTCCTGCTTGATCTCGTAGCCCTTCGATACGCCGATAACCATGTTGTTAATAAGTGCGCGGTAGAGACCGTGCAGCGAACGGTGGCGCGGCTGGTTGGTCGGACGGGTCACGAAAACAGCGGGAATCTCCTTGTCAGAGTCCTTCTCTTTATGTGTTCCAACCTCAACTTTGATGTCCGAGTCAACTTTCTGGCTCAGGGTTCCAAGTGGTCCTTTCACGCTTACCGTGTTGTCCGGAGCGACCTCAACGGTAACGCCGGCGGGCAAGTTTACAGGTAATTTACCAATTCTTGACATTTTAGTTTAAGTTTTAACATTAATAGATATAGCACAATACTTCACCACCTACATTCTCCTTGCGAGCCTTGGCGTCAGTCATAATACCCTTCGAGGTCGAAAGGATTGCAACGCCGAGACCGTTCAATACGCGGGGCATATCTGCAACCGAAGCGTACTGACGAAGACCGGGACGGCTAACACGCTTCAAATCCTTGATAGCGTTAGTCTTGGTGGCTGCGTCCCACTTGAGAGCGATTTTGATGATCGGGTGACCCTTCTCATCATTGTCAAACTTGTAAGCAAGGATATAACCCTGCTCGTAGAGAATCTTAGTGATTTCCTGCTTAATTTTTGAGCCAGGAGCTTCAACCACCTTGTGGTTGGCTTTCACTGCGTTTCTAATTCTCGTTAAAAAGTCCGCAATTGGATCTGTCATAACTGTAAAGAATTAAAAGTTAAAAATTAATAAATTAGTTTACATTTTCGCCGTTCAACATCCCGATTTCACAACTTTTGAGCACCGCACCCTACCTCTTTTCGCCTCAATTTTCGCCCGACCTGTCGCCTTTCAGCCACCCGCCGACACCAAAATTTCGGGTCATAATACCGCATAGTACCACACCCATAACCCCAACAGCGTCAATTACTTAACACAGTCAGTAGTTGTTTACATCATGTCAGTCTTACGACTTTTATACTCTTTCGAGCCCGCAAATATAGAGATTATTTCTCACATAAACAAATAATTACAATCTTTTTCGGGAGAAAATCACAGGCAACTGCGAAGCTCTCAGAATGGCAAAGAATGGCATTCAATGTCAGGCGGTCGCTAACACTCCATGAATGGCATTGAATGGCAAACGCACATGGCAAGAGAAGCAAGTTTTATGTGTTAGCAGCATTGAATAAGTGCTGTTTTTGTGCGGTTTAATAGGGGAGTTAGGGGATTTAATGAGTTTAGAGAGCATAAGGAGAGAAAAGATTCGTGTCATTTGATGAAGGGTTTTAAGGGTTATTAAAGGCTTTAAGGGTCGCAACAAGGTTTATCCCCCTGTGTCCCAAATTCCCCAACCTCCCTAAATCCCCTAAATTCCCTAAATTTAGCCATTGTCCATTAGCTTTTTCGTTTCCGAGGGATTGGCTATCCGCAAGGATAGTGAAAATAATAATGGTAGCAGTGGAAGTTTACTTACATACTGCTACCATTGTTGTTTTTAGGATTGTCGCAGACAACCAAGACCTCGCAAATAAAAAATCTATGGTGTCAAGTTCCTCGAAACGCAGTTTCGATTGAAAGGTTTTGGGCACCTTTTTTCTAAAAGGTGCGAAGAAAACACTGCCAACGAGGGGGCAAAAGAATTAATCAGAATGATTTTGACAAAAAGAAGATGCGTTCCGCAATGGAACGCATCCTCTTTGAAAGTTGTATCGTTTTGTAACGACTACCAGCTTGCCTTCTTCACGCCCGGGATAAGACCGTTCGATGCCATCTCGCGGAACTGGATACGGCTGATACCGAACTGACGGATATAACCCTTAGGACGACCAGTAAGCATACAGCGGTTGTGCTGACGAATGGGATTCGAGTTGCGGGGGAGCTTCGAGAGTGCAATCCATGCCTCCTCGTGATCCATTTCGCCGCTCTTAACCTTCGCTGCGATCTCCTCACGCTTGTGAGCGTAACGCTGTGCGAGCTTTGCACGCTTTACCTCGCGTGCCTTCATTGACTCTTTTGCCATACTTTATTGGTTCTTTTTAGCGTTTTTGAAAGGCAGACCGAACTGGCTGAGAAGTGCATAACCCTCCTCATCGGTCTTTGCCGTAGTTACAAAAGTAATCTCCATACCGAAGATCTTGGTGATCTTGTCGATATCGATCTCGGGGAAGATGATCTGCTCAGTGATACCGAGGGTGTAGTTACCCTGACCATCGAACTTCTCGTTGATACCCTTGAAGTCGCGGATACGGGGCAGAGCCACCGCAATCAGACGCTCCAAGAACTCGTACATACGGTTCGAACGGAGGGTTACACGTACACCGATAGGCATACCCTTACGGAGTTTGAAGTTCGAA
>JBGUTM010000020.1:0-2824 GCA_045133075.1 Alistipes sp.
AAGAGCTTGCCTCCAAACTCGAGGTAGAGTTTGTCACCAAACTGATCGATGCGCTTCTTAATCTGCTCCGACTGAATTTTCAAATACTTGTCGTTATCGAAACCTATTTTCATATATGGAATAAATTTATATGTTTTTCTACTTTTTACCTTTAATCTTGCGGAACGGCAACTTGAGCACTCCGAAGAAGGCCTCTCCGAAGATACTGCTCGACATCTTGGATGTTCCGGCCACGCGATCGACAAAGATTATCGACACCTCACGAATCGCAAATCCGAGTCTCCACGCCGTATATTTCATCTCAATCTGGAAACCGTAGCCGATCATCTGCACCCTATCCAGATCCATACACTGCAACACCTCGCGGCGATAGCCCACAAATCCAGCCGTGGCATCATTCACCGGCATACGTGTAATCAGTCGCACATACTTTGAGGCGAAATAGGACATCAACAGGCGCGAGAGCGGCCAATTTACCACATTTACACCTGTAACATACCTCGAGCCGACAACCACATCAGCCCCATCCTCCATAGCGCGGGTGAGGCGCAACAGATCATCGGGATTGTGCGAGAAGTCGCAATCCATCTCGAAGACGGCATCGTAATCGTGCTCCAAGGCCCACTTAAAGCCTGCGATATAGGCGGTACCCAAGCCGAGTTTTCCACTTCGCTCGACAAGAAAGAGTCGCTCGGGATGCAGGCTCTGCAGCGAGCGAACTATCTGGGCTGTGCCATCGGGCGAGCCGTCATCAATCACCAGCAGGTGAAAACCACCCTCAAGCGAGAAGACCTTGGCAACCATCGCCTCGATATTTTCGCACTCGTTGTAGGTCGG
This sequence comes from Alistipes sp., assembly GCA_045133075.1. GTDB lineage: Bacteria > Bacteroidota > Bacteroidia > Bacteroidales > Rikenellaceae > Alistipes. The sequence continues at coordinate 838 of JBGUTM010000020.1, forward strand.
TATTATTATAAGTTTACGCATATCTACATCAACTTTTCAAATTTTCGTTTTCCCAGCATATAACGCACGACTATCGAGCCGCAGTATATCGTTCCGAGCCTACGGCGACACACGGCTGTTGAGCGTATCTGCCTGCGCTCCTCGGCAAGTCGGCGGTGCCAACGCATAAAGTCTGCGTATGCTCTGGCTACTGCCCACGCCCCGCGGAGGTTACCCTTCAGGGCGTAGCTCAACGCCGCCACGCCATCGAGCAGTGGTCTGATGACAGCCACCACTACCCTCTGTCCGCTCGTTGAGCAACGATAGAGCATCGCCAGGTTGTTGCGGTGGTTCAAAAAAATCTTATTCGGCGAGTCGGTCTTGAGTGTTCCTCCGCCATAGTGGCAGACCCAACTTCGTGGCTCGACCTCGACCCTGTAACCCGCTAACTGCATACGCCAACAGAGGTCAATCTCCTCCATATGGGCAAAGAAGTGAGGTGCAAAACCTCCCAACGCCTTGAAGACTTCGAGCCTGCAACAGAATGCCGCTCCACTTGCCCAGAACACCTCGCGGGCATCGTCATACTGTCCGCAGTCATACTCCACGCTCTTCATTATGCGGCCACGACAGAAAGGATAGCCCAGAAAGTCTATAAATCCGCCTGCAGCACCTGCATACTCAAACTGTTTTTGATCCTCGCTCCAGAGTAGTTTTGGGGCTACGGCCGCCACCTGCTTATCCGCCTCAAGCCTCGCTACAAGGGGGTCCAACCACCCCGCAGGGGTTTCCACATCCGAGTTAAGCAGTACACAATACTCCGTATCGACCTGTTCCAATGCGCGATTATACCCCTCGGCAAAGCCATAGTTACGCTCCAAACGCAGAATCTCCACACTCGGGAAATATCGCTCCAGCATTGACACAGAGTCATCCGTGGAGCCATTGTCGGCAACGATGACAAGCACCTCCGCAGGCGTATTTTTGACCACGCTCGGCAAGAATCGGCGCAGGTGAGCCGTTCCGTTCCAATTCAGTATGACAACAGAGGTTTGAGCCATAATCAAATTACAATTTCCAGTCGGGGCGCATTATGGGGCGGTACTTACCATCGGGACGATGCTTCCATCGGCGATGTGACCACATCCACATCTCGGGACAGAGTTTGATATCCTCCTCGAGTAAACGTACATATCGTTCGGTAATCTCGTGCGGAGCAACCTCCTCCTTGCCATCGTAAATCATCTCCATACGCGCCTGATAGTAGCCACGGCGCACCTTGCGCTGGCTGACATAGAATACCGGCACACCGAACTTCATTGCCAGCTGCTCGCCACCCTCAAAGAAGAGTGTGTCGCGATTGAGAAAGCGGTACCAATGGCTGTCGGGCAGGCGCGGTGGGTTCTGGTCGGATATAAGTCCGAAAGCCAGATGTTTACCCTCATAACCATCCCTATTGCGGATGAAAAAGCGCAGTGAGTCATACGATGCCACGGGCAACTCGCGCTCGTGGTCGCGCAATCGCTTATATAGTTCATTGAAAACCTCGTTATGAATCTTGTGGTAGACCGCCACAAGAACGTGGTTGGGCAACCACATACCCCAAAATCCGTAAAACTCCCAGCACCCCAGATGTGAGGTCATCGCGATACAATTCCTATCGCCCAGGATTTCACGTATTTCGTCATTGTTGGTGAATACCATACGTTGTTTGCACTCCTGCTCACTCATACGGGCCATAATCACCGTATTGACCATCACCTCTGCCAGATTGCGGTAGAACTTGCGGCTTATATCCTTGAGCTCGACATCGCTCTTCTCGGGGAAGGAGCCTCGCAGATTGGTCATAACGAGCTTGCGGCGATAGCGTATGCAGTGATAGACAACAAAGTATATCAGTTCCTGAATGATGTAGTACTGCACGAAATGAGGCAGGATGGCGATAAACTTACACAACATCCACATCACCTCCAGCCCTACCTTCTTCCAGAAGCCCAGCTTTACCCTA
>JBGUTM010000021.1:0-5774 GCA_045133075.1 Alistipes sp.
TTCGCGTTCGAGCAAGTGTAGTCCCATATAGGCTGCACCAAGGTTGCCCGTGATGCAGATAAGGTCGTTGAGCTGTGCCCCCGAACGATAGGCTACGGCCTCTTTCTTGGCGCGGCCTATGGCGGTGATGCCGATAACGAAACCGGTCATTGAGGCCGAGGTGTCACCACCAACCAAATCAATACTCATCTCTTTGCAGGCGAAGTGTACACCCTCATAGAAATCCTCGAGAGCCTCCACCGGCAGTTTGGATGAGATGCCGAGTGAGAGCATAATCTGCTCAGGGTGGGCGTTCATCGCCAGGATGTCGCTAATACCGACCGTTACCGCCTTGTATCCGAGGTGCTTGAGCGGGAAGTAGGTCAGGTCAAAATCGACACCTTCGAGTAGTGAGTCGGTCGAGATGACCACCACCTCACCATTGCCGGCATCTACCACGGCAGCATCGTCACCGACACCGCGGAGTGTTGATGGTTGTTTTGTTGCAAATTTTGCGGTCAGGCGGTCAATAAGGCCAAACTCGCCCAACTCCGATATTTCGGTACGTTTTCTCTCGGACATACTTATTATATATATAATGAGATTTCTGTTTGTCACCACAAAGATACTAAAATCCACTAAAACCACTCTCTTTTGCCGGCTTTTTTGTCGGATAAGGAGAATAATCGCTGTGTGTAGGCTCGTTTCTGCGAAAAAAGATGTACTTTTGTCAATATGAATACAGAAAAGTTGATTTTTGTAACCAACGATGATGGTTATCAGTCGAAGGGTTTTGCCGCCGCAATCGAGGTGGCTCGCAAGTTTGGTAGGGTAGTGGCCGTGGCCCCCGAACGTGCTCAAAGTGGTATGAGTCAGGCTATAACAATGTATAACCCCTTATACCTTAAGAAGATGCGTGAGGAGGATGGTCTGGAGGTATATTCTCTGTCGGGAACACCGGTGGATTGTGCCAAAATGGCCTTCGACTATATGTTCGAGGGCCGTATCCCCGACCTCGTGATTTCGGGTATCAACCACGGCTCAAATGCCGCCGTGAATGTCCTCTACTCGGGTACTATGGGTGCGGCTATCGAGGGTAGCTTCTATGGTTGTCCAGCCATCGGCTTGTCGGTTACCACCCACGATCCCGATGCCGACTTCGAGGCTGCGAAGCACTATGGCGAGCAGGTTGTGCGCTCTGTGCTGGAGGGTGGTGTGCCTACGCCTTTGTGTCTGAATGTCAATATCCCCGATGTGCCGTTCGAACAGATTGAGGGTGTGAGGGTGTGCCGTCAAACTCGCGGATATTGGCGCGAGGAGTTCTTCTGCCGTCAGGATCCGCACAATCGTCAATACTTCTGGCTCACGGGTGGATTCTGTAATGCCGAGCCCGAGGCAGAGGATACCGATGAGTGGGCATTGGCTCACAACTTCGTGTCGGTAGTACCTGTGCAGGTCGATATGACCGACTATGAGAAGCTGGAGGTGCTGGGTAAGGCCCTGAAGTGATGTGAGGTAGAGTATAGTTTATGAGATACTTTCTGGAGGCGGTATTGGTTGTGTCGCTGATTGCGCAGGCGGTAGCGACACTCTTCGCGTTGCGTTTGGTGCGCAGGACGAAGTACAATATCACGTGGATACTGATGATCCTGGGCTGTCTGATTATCTCGATTGCAATGTTTATGCAGTTGAGGATATCCAACGGAAAGGTCGGATTCTCACCCCAGGCAATGGTGGCCGTATGCGCCTTCTCGACAATATGTATCTCGGTGGGTGTGATGTTTGCGCACCGATTGTTCAAATATATCGACCGCCTCAATCGCCAGAGAACGCTGCTCAATAAACGTCTGCTTACGGCAGTATTGCGTGCGGAAGAACAATCCAAGTCGCGCTTTGCCAAGGAGTTACACGATGGTATGGGACCTCTGCTCTCCTCGGCGAAGATGTCGCTCACGGCTCTCTCCTCGGCCAAGGACGAGCATCAGCGAGCCGAGATAGTGGCCAATACGACCTATGTTATGGATGAGGCCATACGCTCCCTGCGCGAGATTTCGAACAATATGCAGCCACAGGTGCTCAACGACTTCGGTCTGGCGCGTGGAGTGCATAACTTTATCAATAAGAGCGTTGCCATACACGATGTGAAGATGCAGTTTGTTACCAATCTGTGTGACGAACGCTTCGATTCGGATGTGGAGATTGTCATCTATCGCGTGATTTGTGAGCTTATCAACAACTCCCTCAAACACGCCGAGTGTCACTCGATAGAGCTATCGCTACAACTCAACGATGGGGTGCTCTCGCTCGATTATGCCGATGACGGAGTTGGCTTCGAACCGCAGACGATGATGGATTGCGGTATGGGCTTGTCGAATATATCCTCGCGCGTAAATTCACTTAATGGTACACTTGATATTACGAGTGCCCGAGGTGAGGGTATGCGAGCCGTGGTGAGGGTGGCTGCGTATGGCGATGTACATTAAAAGTCTGATTATGAAAGATGTAAAGATAATCCTTGTGGATGACCACGCTCTGTTTCGTAATGGGCTTAATACCCTGATTTCGATGCGTGAGGGCTATCGTGTCGTGGGTGAAGCTGGTGATGGACGTGAGTTCTTGGAGATGTTGCCGATGACGGCAGCTGATGTGGTATTTATGGATATCTCGATGCCCAATGTCGGTGGCGAGGAGGCTACGCGCAAGGCGTTGGCCCTCTATCCCGACCTTAAGATTGTGACACTCTCAATGTTTGGTGATGAGAACTATTATACCCGTATGGTCGAGGCCGGAGCTAAAGGTTTTCTGCTTAAGGACTCCGCCATCGAGGAGGTCTTCAAGGCCATAGATGCCGTCTCGGAGGGTGGTAACTACTTCAGCGATAGGCTCCTGTCCTCCCTGTCTGTCAGGATGCGTAGCACCGAGCACTCTACGGAGGAGCTGTCTGCTCGCGAGATTGAGATTCTGTTCAACATCTGTCGCGGATTGTCGAATCAGGAGATTGCCGATGAACTATTCATCTCAAAGCGCACGGTCGATGCTCATCGTGCCAATATCCTCGAAAAGACGGGCTGCAAAAATACGGCAAGCCTTGTGGTGTACGCCATTCGCAACCGGCTTGTGGAGTTGTAGATTAGAGCCATTAGCCAATGTGTTGGCAAGTTAAAATCTCTTGAAATCCGAGTGGTGGGTTTGGCAGAAGGGACAGTAGATGTCGTAGCTTGAAGTGTGGTATGTGTTGCCACACTTTGGGCAGACCAGGTATCCCGTGTCGTTGAGGTCGGAGGGGGTGTTATCGGCCTGCTCGAGTAGCTCTATGTGGCGGCGGTTACTGCCGTCAATCCATATCATAATACGTGCAACGTAACGGTTGCCACTCTCTATGGCGCGGGTGGCGGCACTGCCCTGCGATAGGTTGTGGCGAGTGTGAGCAGAGGCTATGCTGCGCTTGAGATTTTCATCTGTGGTGGTTGATATGTCGGCTCCGCCGTAGGGTGCAACGTATTCGCCTCCAAATAGTTGAGCCGCACGTATACACATCTGTTCGTGTATGCGTTCCGAGTGGGCGAGGGCAAGGAATAGCTTTCGGCGTGAGGTGTCATCCTCGGCGGCAGCTTGTACCGCGTAGGAGTCGTAACGAAGGCTCTGGATATGGGCTGTCGAGGAGTTGTCATTGAGGTCTTCGATGGTTGTCTTCCACTCCTCCTCAATGCTTCGGCCCGCAATCTTGGTGCGTGTGCGGAGGGTTACCAGCAGTGCGGCCCCGGCAAAGAAACAGAATAACATTATCACGATATTGCGTGGCTTCATAGGTGCATTGTTTTTTATCTCCACACAAGAAAAAAACGTGCCTGAGTTTCACGACTCAGGCACGCATTTGATATTTTTATTAGGATAGAGTCTCTCTGCTAATTACAGGCGAGCCTTGATAGCCTTCGACTCCTCCTCGTATCCGGGCTTGTCCAGCAGGGCAAACATATTCTTCTTGTAAGCCTCAACGCCGGGCTGGTTGAAGGGATTCACACCGAGCATATAGCCGCTGATACCGCAAGCCTTCTCGAAGAAGTAGAGCAGGGCACCGATGGTGCGAGCCTCGATTGCGGGGAGTGCGATGCGGATGTTGGGAACATCGCCATCAACGTGAGCCAGCTGTACGCCGAGCTCGGCCATACGATTCACCTCCGAGATGCGCTTGCCGGCCAGGAAGTTCAGACCATCAAGGTTGTCCTTGTCGGCCTCGATAACCACCTTGTGTGCGGGATTCTCTACCGAGATGATGGTCTCGAAGAGGGTGCGCTCGCCCTCCTGGATATACTGACCCATCGAGTGCAGGTCGGCAGTGAGGGTTACGCTTGCAGGGAAGATGCCCTTGCCATCCTTACCCTCGCTCTCGCCGTAGAGCTGCTTCCACCACTCGTTGATATATTGCAACTTGGGCTCATACGAACCGAGGATCTCGATCTTGCGACCCTCGCCATAGAGTACATTGCGAACGATGGCGTACTGCGCAGCGAGGTTCTCCTCGATAGCTACCTCGGCAGCGGTAGCCTTCTCCATCTCGACTGCACCTGCAACCAGAGCCTCGATATCCACGCCACCCACTGCCAACGGCAGAAGACCTACGGGGGTGAGTACCGAGAAACGGCCACCTACATTGTCGGGAATAACATACGAGGGGTAGCCCTCATTGTCGGCCAGGGTTTTCAGTGCGCCACGAGCCTTGTCGGTGATGGCTACGATGCGCTCCTTAGCCTCTGCCTTGCCGTAGCGGCTCTCGATCTCCTCCTTGATGATGCGGAAGGCGATGGCGGGCTCGGTGGTGGTGCCCGATTTCGAGATTACGATGGTTGCAATCGAGTAATCCTTCAGAGCCTCGAGCATCTCGTAGGCGTAGTCCTCCGAGATGTTCTGACCAGCGAAGATTACGGTCGGATTATCGTGCTTCTTGCGGAGATATTCGAACGAGTTGCTCAACGCATCGAGTACGGCCTTTGCACCGAGGTATGAGCCACCGATGCCGATGCAGATTACCACTTCGGCCTTTGCGCGGAGTTTGTCGGCCTGCGCCTTGATGGCTGCAATCTCGTCAGCGGTGATTGAAGAGGGAAGGTTTACCCAACCCAGGAAGTCGTTACCTGCACCTTCGCCTGTGTGGAGCATCTTGTTTGCTGCTGCCGCCTGAGTATAGAGCTCGGCAGTCGGGGTGACACCCGTCTTGCGGATGTCGAGTTTGATCAATTCCATAGTCAAGAATTTTATTGGTTTTTTGTAAAATTTTTGTGCTTTTTTTGCGTTGTGTAAATCCCTGCTCCAAGAACTTTGGAACATGGAAATTTTACGACCGCAAAAGTAACGAAAAAATCGTAAAAAAAACGTAAAAGATATTTATCTTTTTCATACCTTTGCGGAAGATTGCGCCGTTGTGGCTTCGAAGCGAGGTTGCTAAAGTGTAATCTGTTGAAAATAAAGCAACTGGATAAAAATTAAAAACAAGATAGAAATATGGGACTTTTTTCATTGACACAGGAGTTGGGTATCGACTTGGGTACCGCCAATACCCTGATTATTCACAACGATAAGGTTGTTGTTGATGAGCCTTCGATTGTGGCCATCGATGCGCACTCCGAGAAATTGGTGGCTATCGGCCATCAGGCTCGCCAGATGCACGAGAAGACCAATCCTCGAATCAAGACTATCCGCCCGCTTAAGGATGGTGTGATTGCCGACTTCAACGCTACGGAGTTGATGTTGCGCGGAATGATCAAGAAGGTGCGTATGTCGGGTAGCCTCTTCTCGCC
>JBGUTM010000022.1:0-5699 GCA_045133075.1 Alistipes sp.
TCAGGGCGTGAATACCCTCCATAATCAACACCGAACGCTCATCCAACTTGAGCGGATTCTCGTGCCACTGACGCTTGCCCGTAATAAAGTCGTATCGAGGAATAGCCACACTTTCACCCGCTGACAGGCGGCGCAGGTGGTCGTTGAGTTGTGCAAGGTCTATCGCCTCCAGGGCCTCGTAGTCATACTCTCCATTCTCGTCAAGCGGGGTCTTCTCCCTCTCCACAAAGTAGTCATCGAGCGAGATTAACACCGGCTTAAGTCCCAGAACGTGCAGTTGGATACCCAGACGCTTTGCCGTGGTGGTCTTGCCGCTGGACGAGGGGCCCGAGATCATCACAAAACGCGCTCCGCGGGTGGCGTTAGCCTCGTATATGGCATCGGCCGTCTGCGAAATCTTCTTCTCGTGAAACGCCTCGGCTATCTTTATCAGTTCACTCGAATCACCACCGAGAATCTTCCTGTTGAGCGAGCCCACGGTCGGCACACCCATAATACGTACCCACTCCTGATACTCGTGGAAGACATCGAACATCTTGTCGCGATTGACCTCGGTCTGAACCACATCGGGATTCGAGCGACCGGGTAGGGCGAGGTAGAAGCCATTGTAATAGGGTACGATGGCGAACGAGGTGACGTAGCCACTCGAGGGGGCCAATGCTCCATAGAAATATCCCACCATATCGTCCATACGGCATATATTACTATATAGGCGTGGGCGTGTGGTGAGCAAATCGGCCTTATCGGCGTAACCCTCCTGCTCGTAGATGCGCAACACATCACTCGTCAGCTCTCGCGAACGGATGATGGGGTAGTCGACCTCGGCGACACGCCTCATTGACTCTGCGATAGTGTCGCAATCGTGCAGAGTAAGTTCGTTCTCGCCCTCAATCTCGCAATAGAAGCCATCGCCGAGTGAGTGGCGGATATGGAATTCGCGCCCGGGGTAGAGTTCGCGCACTGCCTTATGCGCCACGAACGATGCCGTGCGCTGGTAGACACGATAGCCCACAAAGTGTGTAATATCGACAAAACGCAGAGTCACCGGAGTATAGATTCGGTAACCAAGCTCCTTAATGCGATTATTAACATATGCCGCCAAAATGGGGTATTCACAACGAATACCCAGCTGTGAGCAGAGATCAAGCAACGATGTTCCCATCTCGACCTCGACCTGCGAAGAGGTATTCTCGCAAACGACTTTTATCTTCTCCACAACGAAAGTTTTTAATTTACTTTGTAAAGATAAGGATAATTTCTTTAACTTTGGCACATAAAAACAAGTTTATTGATATGAAAAGAACACTTTATACACTTTGTTTGATATTGATGCTTATGCCCTCAGGGCTTGCTCTCTACAATCGCCACCTCGCACAGCGCGAAATAGTCATCCTATCGACCAACGACATCCACGCCAACATTAAAAACTTCGCACGTCTGGCTACAGCCGTGAAGGAGTGTCGCGATACGGTTGCAACCCTTGTTGTCGATGCGGGCGACCGCTGGACAGGCAACGCCTTTGTCGATTTGGCACCCGAGCCCCGCAAACCCATTATCGACTTGATGAACGAGCTCGGCTACAACGTGGCTACCTTCGGCAACCACGAGTTTGACGGCGGACAAGAGTTCCTGAGCGATATGCTCACCAAGCAGAACTTCAAGGTGGTGTGTGCCAACATCGAGACCCTCGAGGGCAACTTCCCGCAGATCGACCCCTACACCATTCTCGAGGCCGATGGTGCGCGTATAGGCTTCGTTGGGGCCGTGACCAACTACGCCCACGGCTATCCAGATGGCAAGCCCCAGAGCTTCGAAGGTTTACGCTTCCCCGACCCACAGCAACGCGCAGCCGAGGTTGCAGCCGAGCTGGAGGGCAAGTGCGATGTCAAGGTATTGCTCTCGCATATGGGATGGGTTAAGGATATGGAATTTGCAGCCGATAATGATGGCTATGACCTGATTATCAGCGGTCATACTCACGTTCTGGCCGACACGCTCATCAACCGCACCATCATTGGCCAGACCCGCAAAAACCTTGTCGCCGTGGGAGCTACAAAAATCAAGATGAAGGGTCGCAAAATCGAGAGTATCGAATACCGCAACCACCTGCTCACCGAGTTCGAGCCCGACTCGCTCTTCGCGGCGCGTGTGGCAGAGATTACCGCTGACCCTCACCTCAACGAGGCGGTGGGCGTGAATGCCGAGCGTCTGGATCACGTTGGTCTGGGCAAGATGCAGGCCTCCATCGTGCGTGATGCCGTGGATGCTGAGGTGGGATTTTACCACTATGGAGGTGTACGCCTCGCAGAGCTTCCGGCCGGCGAGGTGAATCGTGCTACGCTCTTCGACCTGGAGCCCTTCTTCTCGAGTGTAGCCTCGATGGTGATGACTCCGGCGCAGATGCGCAAGATGATTATCTCCAAATTCAACGACACGGGCAATGCCAAGGAGTCACACCGTGTAGATCTCTACTCAACAACCCCCTACACCATCCTCACCGACAGTCGTGGTGATGCTGTGGATGTACGCTTCCACAACCTCAGAGAGGGTAGACCCTACAAGGTTGCTATGTGTAGCTACATTGCCGAGACCTATAAGGATATCGAGGCTGAGAATAGGGTCATTCACGACAATATACTTGTTTTGGATGAGTGCATCGAATTCTTCGAGAAGCACTCGCACGTAACTCTCTCGAACAAACCCTTGCAGAAGATTGTACGCAAGTAGCCGCCAATCAGCCGTTGGCAAATAAAAAGACCGTATAACATTTGGGGCTGGTCTAACACCAGAACCACCTTGTTATACGGTCTCTTTGTAGCTCCACCGCGACTCGAACGCGAATTTAAGGTTTAGGAAACCTTCGTTCTATCCCTTGAACTATAGAGCCATTCGGAGTGCAAATATATAAAAAATTCAAAACTGTTTCTTATATTTGCGCCCAAACCCTAACAAAAAGGGGATAATTATGACAAAAACGAGAAAAAAGAGAACTTTTCGCCAGCCGGCAGCGTGGGTATCGGCAATCCCGATGGTGGTGTTGGTCGCAATGCTGGCACTGGTCATCAGATGCTTCGGCAGTGATGCTATTATGGGCGGTAGCCAGGTAGCACTACTCTCGGCTGCATCGGTCTGCGTGATGATTGCAATCGGTATCTACGGATGCAGCTGGAGCCGATTGGAGGAGGCCATACTCGACAACATACACACCTCGGCATCGAGTATCATCATCCTGCTGCTCATCGGAGCCATTGCCGGTACGTGGATGGTCAGCGGCGTGGTGCCTACGCTTATCTACTACGGATTGAAGGTGTTACATCCCTCGATATTTCTGGTGGCGACCTGCGCGATATGCGCTTTGGTGTCGCTCATCACGGGCAGTTCGTGGACCACGATTGCCACCATCGGCGTTGCGCTGATGGGTATCGGTCGCGCTCTGGGCTTTGAGGATGGATGGGTGGCCGGAGCAATAATCTCGGGTGCATACTTCGGCGATAAGGTCTCGATGCTATCAGACACCACCGTGCTGGCATCATCTACCGTCAAGGTGCCGATATTCACACATATAAACTATATGATGCGTACCACCATACCCTCATTCGTGGTGGCAATCATAGTCTTTGCCGTTGCTGGCTTTGTCACTCCGCACGATGATGCAAGCCACGCCGTGGCCGTAGCCGAGACCCTCCAAAAGACCTTTAACATCTCGCCGTGGCTACTCCTGGTGCCATTATTCACAGGTCTGCTCATAGCACGTAAGCTGCCCGCCATTGTCACCCTCTTCCTCTCGTGCGTTATGGCGTGTGTGGCACTGGTCGTGGCGCAACCCTCGATTTTGGCCGAGATTGCAGGTGTCGGCTCGCTGGATTTCGTCTCGGGATTCAAGGGTGTGCTGACAAGTTGCTACGGAGCCACCACAATCGATACGGGCAGTGCTGAACTCAACGACCTTGTTGCAACCCGAGGTATGGCGGGTATGCTCGAGACTATCTGGCTCATCGTCTGTGCTATGTGTTTCGGAGGCGTGATGACGGGTAGCGGTATGCTCGCCTCGATTACCGACATCTTCCTGCGCCTGGTGCGTAGAGCATCCTCGGCTGTGGCATCGACCGTGGGTGCAGGATTGTTCTTCAACATCTGCACCGCCGACCAATACATCTCGATAATCCTCACCGGCAACCTCTTCCGCGACCTTTACAGCAAGCGTGGCTTCGAACCGCGACTGTTAAGCCGTTCGGTCGAGGATTCGGCTACAGTATGCTCGGTATTGGTACCCTGGAACTCGTGCGGTATGACGCAGGCTACAGTCTTGGGTGTTTCGACCTTCACCTACCTGCCATACTGCATCTTCAACCTGGTCAGCCCTCTGATGTCGATACTTATCACCTCGCTCTTCTATAAGAGTGGATCAGGCGATAATCAGCAGTAGAGTTTAATATCTTCGGCGGTTATCTCTTCGCCGCTCAAGATGATAAGTCGCTCGATGACGTTGCGCAACTCGCGGATATTACCGCTCCAGCGCATCCTCTTAAGTGCATCGAGAGCCTCTCGCGAGACACGCTTCGGAGCCATCGCATACTCCTCGCATATCTTGGCGATAAAATGGTCCACCAGCAGTGGTATATCCTCGGCGTGGTCGCGCAGGGCCGGCACCTTGATTACGATTACCCCGATGCGGTGGTAGAGATCCTCGCGGAAGTTGCCTTTGGCAATCTCCTCACGCAGATTTTTGTTAGTGGCAGCAATAACCCGCACATTGACATCTATATCCCTGTCGCTACCCACTCGACTTATACGGTTCTCCTGCAAAGCTCGCAACACCTTTGCCTGTGCCGAGAGCGACATATCGCCAATCTCGTCCATAAAGAGCGTGCCGCCATCGGCCTGTTCGAATTTGCCGTGACGCTGCTTGATGGCGGAGGTGAAGGCTCCTTTCTCGTGTCCGAAGAGCTCACTCTCGATAAGTTCGGAGGGTATAGCTGCACAGTTCACCTCAACAAAGGGGGCACTGCTGCGACTACTCTTCTCGTGAAGCCAACGAGCCACTAACTCCTTGCCCGTACCATTCTCGCCGGTGATAAGGACTCGAGCTTCGGAGCCGGCAATCTTGTCAATAAGGCGGCGCACGTGCTCTATGGCATCCGACTTGCCGATGATGGGTTCGACACTACCATTGCAGGTGCGGCGGCGGGGGCGGGATGAACTCTTAGAACGGTTATCACTACGCGGCTCGGTAGTTGTTGTACGTAGGGAGTGGAGTAGGCGATTCATATCTATCGGCTTGGTCAAAAAGTCGTGAGCACCGCTTCGCAGAGCCTTGACGGCCGAGTCGATATTGTTGTCTGACGACAATATAATAAAAGGTATACCGGCATCGGGGATATGCATCGAGCTGTCAGAGATAATCACATCGAATGGAATCTTGCGACACATCTGCGCAGCGAGAATTTCGTCATCGACAGCCTCGGTCGAGAAACCTTCGAACTCAAGTCTTTCTCGCAGGGTGTTTCGCATACTTTTTGATTGATCCAAAATTAAAACCTTTGTCATATTGCAACTAAAATAAAATTTATTATTTTTGCATCAAAGTTAGCGACTTTCCAGCGAGAGAGGCAACTTCTGAGTGTTATGTCGAGAATCGCATTTGTCGCTCTGATGCACTTCGAAAACACCTATCAAACGAGTCTTTTCAGTCACTTTGT
>JBGUTM010000023.1:0-2860 GCA_045133075.1 Alistipes sp.
TCAATTTCAACCCAGGCTTGGCCGTATATGTATTCCCGAATGTCTGTGCCACCATCTCGGTAGGTTTGGGAGGCTTGCAATACAACTCCACCAAGCAGCGCAATGCCGCAGGTGAGGTGACAGGTTCGCGTTGGACCTCACAGTTGAGAGCCCGCCTCAATGTTGCCGATATACGCATCGGCGTAAATGTCCATTTGTGGAACAATAAAAAACCGTAACAGATGAGAATTTTCAAGATATACTCAACATTCATCGCCGCGGTGGCCGCATTTGCATTCGCGGGCTGTATCCACAACGACATACCCTACCCCGTGGTAAAGTTGGCCATCGAGAGTATCGAGGTCGAGGGTTGCTCGGGGCCCTGCGTCATCAATACCTCCGAGCGCACGGTAACAATCCCTCTACTCGAGACCACCGACATCCGCAATGTCGAGATTACAAGCATCTCGTACACCGAGAAGGCTCGTCCTTCGGATAGTCTGGTCGGCACCTTCGATCTACGCACACCCAAATATATCACCCTCTCACTCTATCAGGATTATGAGTGGTGCCTCATCGCCGAACAGAATATCGAGCGCAAGTTCTCGATTCGTGGCCAGATGGGCAACACCGAGTGGGATGTGGAAAATCAGATTGTCACAGCTTACATTCGTAACGATTTCGACCTCGCCAATGTCGAGATTACCGACCTCAAGCTCGGTCCCGAAGGTATTACCGAGATGTCACCCTCGGCCGCAGAGCTCACCGACTTTCGCTCGGTACGCTTTGTCGATGTGACGTATCACAACCGTAGCGAGCAGTGGAGTCTTTACGTCATCCCCAAGGAGTTGCAGGTCGAGATTACCAATGTATGCGCTGGTAGCAAGGTTTCGTGGATTGATGTGGCCGGTATCGCCGAGACCGATATGGGTATTCGCTATCGTCCGAGCGGCGAAGGCGAGTGGCAGACGGCACCCCAAAAGTGGTTGGAGTTCAACGGAGGAAACTTTAAGGCCATCTTACGCGGTCTGACCCCACAGACCCAATACGATATTATCGCCTACTCCGACAGCAACACTTCGGACGTAGTCACCTTCACCACGGGCGGCATCTACGAGTTACCGAATGCTGATTTGGAGGATTGGACCAATAAGGAAAATAAGATTTGGTGTCCGACATCGAGCCTGCTGGATGCAACCTGGGATACGGGTAATCACGCCACAGGCAGCATCGGTGCAGGAAACCTCACCACCCCCTCTGACGATGTTCGTCCTGGCTCTACGGGCACAAAGAGTGCCTATATGGCCTCGATGAAGGCGAGCGTTATGGGTATCGGCAAGTTTGCTGCGGGCAACCTCTTTGTCGGTAAGTTCATACAGATTGACGGTATGGGAGGTATTGTCGATTTCGGCAAGCCTATGACCACGCCAGCCCGTCCCACAGGAGTACGATTCTGGATGAAGAACAACTGCGGAAGCATCAACGAAGGTACATATATCTCGGGTACCGACCTGACCAAAATCTTCGCCTGCATCTGCAACCGCACGGAGCCCTATCGCGTAAATACCAATAAGGAGGAGACACTCTTCAGCCCCAACACGGCAGAGGGTGTTCTGGCTTATGGCCTTTACGAGAGTAGCACCTCCGTAAGCGAGTGGACTCAGATTACCCTACCGCTCGAATATAAAGATTTCACCACCGAGCCCAACTACTTTGTCTTCACGCTCACCTGCAGTGGCTATGGTGACTACTTCACCGGCAGTACGCAGAGTTGGATGTATATTGATGATGTGGAGATACTCTACGACCTGGATGATGAAGGCAATTGCAAGTAGATAAGGTAGATAAGTATATGGCAAAGAAAATCGCCGAACAAGGATATTGTTCGGCGATTTTCTTGTGATGTCCCTCTGTAAACTATTCGGGCTGAATAGCCTCGCTGGGGCATACACCTGCACAAGTACCGCAATCGATGCACTTATCGGGATCGATAACATAGATGTCGCCGGCCGAGATAGCCTCTACCGGACACTCGTCAATACAAGTACCGCAAGCAACGCAAGCGTCTGAAATTTTGTAAGCCATTTTCTTGAAATTTTATGAGTTGTTAATGCAAATGTATACAATTTATTTGATAATATCAAATCCTGTGTAAGGAATCAGCACCTCGGGGATGCGGATACCCTCCTCGGTTTGGTTATTCTCGAGCAGTGCAGCCACGATTCGGGGCAGTGCCAACGATGATCCGTTCAAGGTGTGTGCCAACTGCGTCTTCTTATTCGAATCCTTGTAGCGCAACTTGAGGCGGTTAGCCTGGAACGACTCGAAGTTCGACACCGAAGAGACCTCCAACCAACGCTGCTGAGCCTCCGAGTATACCTCAAAGTCATAGGTCAGAGCCGAGGTAAACGACATATCGCCACCACACAGACGCAGGATACGATAGGGCAGGCCGAGCGAAGCGACAATCGACTCAACGTGAGCAACCATACCATCCAGGGCCTCATACGACTTCTCGGGCAGAGCCAACTGCACGATCTCGACCTTATCGAACTGGTGCAGACGGTTAAGGCCACGTACATCCTTGCCATACGAGCCAGCCTCGCGGCGGAAGCAGGGAGTGTAAGCGGTCATCTTGACCGGGAAATCCTTTTCGTCAAGAATCACATCGCGGAAGATATTGGTCACGGGAACCTCTGCGGTGGGAACCAGGTAGAAGTTGTCGAGCTGTGCGTGATACATCTGACCCTCCTTATCAGGCAGCTGACCGGTACCGAAGCCTGAAGCCTCATTGACCATCACGGGAGGCTCAACCTCCTGATACCCTGCACGGGTATTGCAGTCGAGGAAGTAGTTAATCAGCGCACGCTGCAGACGAGCA
>JBGUTM010000024.1:0-3616 GCA_045133075.1 Alistipes sp.
CGAAATTGCAACATCGAGGCCACCGGCGCATCAAAGGTTTCGGGAACACTCTTTGTCAATAAGTGCGACATCGAGGCTTCAGGAGCATCGAAAATAGGTCTCACGGGCACAGCCTATCAGGCCGAATTCGAGATCTCGGGAGCTTCGAAGCTCAACGCCACAAACTTCGTAGCCGAACTCTGCACGGTGGAGGCTTCGGGAGCATCGGCAGCATACGTTCACTGCACCAACACCCTTTCGGCCGAAGCCTTCGGCTCGTCAAAGGTGGGATATTCAGGCGACTGCCATCTGCAAATCGCCTCAGACTCTATTTTCAAACAGAAATAACCATCAATTCCACACGATACTATGAACGAAGTTAAGAAATGCAGCATATCGGGCATCGCATT
Source organism: Alistipes sp. (assembly GCA_045133075.1). Lineage (GTDB taxonomy): Bacteria > Bacteroidota > Bacteroidia > Bacteroidales > Rikenellaceae > Alistipes. The sequence continues at coordinate 390 of JBGUTM010000024.1, forward strand.
CACGATGAGCATTGATGCCTACAACTCGCTACGCCGCTACCTCGACACTCTCAAGGAGCGCTATGGCAAGGAGCCTGATGGTGAGGAGATTATCGCCGATATCGAGGCCCGCATTGCCGAGCTTATCCTTTCGACCCACGACAACACTCGCGTAGTCGAACGTCCCCTCATCGAAAATATCATCGCTCAGCTCGGCTCGGCAAATGCCATCTCCGAGGAGAGCGATACCGAGGGCGAACACCACACCCAAAATGAGCCCCGCATTCCGCGCCGTTTCTATCGCGATATGGAGAATGCAAAGCTGGGCGGTGTCTGCGCAGGCGTGGCACGATACTTCGATATCGACCCCGTATGGATTCGTCTGGCCCTGTTTATCCCGCTGCTGGCGATGCCCTTCTCGAGCGTTTCGGCTCTATGGTGGCTATCGGGTCTTTGCGGCAACCTCTTCGGAATGTTCATACTGACCTATCTGGTGCTGTGGTTTGCAATTCCCGCAGCCCGCTCTCCACGCCAGAGACTGGAGATGACAGGTGAGAAGATCACCGAGCAATCCATTCGTGAGGCCGCCGCAACCAGCTCCTCGAGCGATGCCGACACCAAGGCTCGACCCGTAGTGGCCAACACCGTAACCGCATTGGGTGGGTGTCTGCTGGCTCTGTTCAAAATCTTTGCGGCACTGGTAATCTTCAGCCTCTCTGTGATGGTTGTAGCTCTGTGTGCCGGCATTGTCGCCGTCATCGCCACCGAGGGTGCGATGTGTGACTTTGGCTCACTGAACGAGTTTTTCGCACTGACCAATAGCGAGATTTCAATCTCGGTTCTGGGCATTCTCACAATACTCGTTCCTATCATTCTGTTGCTCTATGTGCTCATCTGCCTGTTTATGAGCCGCAGACCCAACCGTACAGCCTCGATTGTTCTATTTATCATCTGGATAGTCATATTCTTCACACTCTGCCTGGTAGCAATCCGATCCGTACACGAGGTGCAGACCAAGAACAACCTCGAGCATTTCGGCAGCACCATCGAGTTTATAGAAGATGCTGTCGAGTCTCGTGTCGATAAAATCGAGCAGATTGAGGATGCAGCCGAAGCGGTAGAAGATGCGATAGAGAATAACGGCTCGGTGGTCATCACCACCCCGGGAGGCACCAAAATCAGCGTCTTCGACATCGAGAAGAGCGGCGGCACCTTCCGCAAGACGGAGATAAATATCGACAAGTAGTTTCAAGAAAAGTCGCAACCCGAAAGTTGCGACTTTTTCTATTAGTCATTGGTTCAAACTAAAAAGCCACCCTATTTTCAGGGTGGCTTTTGTTTACTATTTCATATTGAAGTCAATAAGCACAGGACGGTGGTCTGATGGAGCCTGCCAGTCGTGAGCATTGCCATTAAGACGCGGACGACACCACTCGTCAATCAGCATAATCGAGTTGTCGATGCGATCGAACATCTTAGGCGAGGCATAGAGGATATCGATACGCGCATTTGCGTAGGTCGATGACATAAAGTAGTCGCGAGGATAGTAGTGACCAATAACATCCTTGAGGTTGGTCTGATTGAGCACCACATCGTGGGTAGTCAGACCGATGTAGTCGTCTGCATATTTGTAATACCACGCATCCAAACGTGAACGAGAGTTGGTATCACCACCCAGGAGCCAATACTCCTCACTTGCGTGAGCAGGGTTATTAACGGTCTGGTCTACGATATACTGCATCTCGTGCTCACGATATTTGTGACCCTCATTATTTGCAGTACTTGCTGCCTGATTAGACGAGCTAACGCCAAATCCATACGACTGCGGCCACATATGCAACGAAACGATATTGAGCTTGATTCCGTTTATCTCGATCGTGAAGTGACCTGCACCGTGTGATACGGGCTTGCCGCTCTTGTCGGTATCGGTAATCTTCTTCACCGTCTTAATGGGGAACTTCGCAGTTACAGTTTGTGCAAAGTTGTCGCGATTACCGCCGGTAGCTGCGTATGCGTGGCCAAAACGAGCTGCCAGTGTGCTCCAGCCGTTCGGAAGGTAACGCTTGTTTTCAGACTCCGAAGCGGTTGAGCTATCCTTGTACAGAGTCTCCGACTCGCACCAGATACAGATATCGGGATCGTACTTCTTAACCCAAGCAACAAAGTTGTCGTAGTTGTTATGCTGATCGCACCACATACCGCAGAGGATGTTCCACAACAGTACGCGCACCGTACCATCCTTCTTGCCCCACTCCTCGAGCTGACGGCCCTCAATAGCGTTGATATAGACACCGTGAACGCCCGAGTTGGAGTTCTCGTCTGCAAGATATACGCGAGTGCCATCGGTTGCTCCATTTACAACAACCTCAACGGTATTCCACTCTTTCTTATCGGATTTGTTAGAGGGGATGGTGACGAGCTTCTCGAGGTGGTTCAGGGTTGCCGAGGCACTCGAATAGGTTATATTGGCAGCATCGACAGCAGCACCATTTACCTTGGCCGACTCGATGACACCACCATTTACCATACTAAGTTGCAGATTACCATTGAAGCCTACCTGCACAGCAAACTGTACCGTATACTTCACACGACCAATGCTCTTGGTAAATCCCGAGTGGGGCGAGGTGTAGATACCACGAACCGTTGCAGCGGTGCCGACAGCGATATATCCAGGGTACTCCTGCGTGCGGAACATACAGTTCACATCGGCGATATTACGGCTCTGAACATAGCTTTCACTCATTCGGTGCGACTCACCAACGCTCTTGCCGTTCACCTCTGACCAGGTGTTGGACTGGATATATCCCGTACCCGGATTGTCATAGGTAACCTCTGCAAAAGCATCCTCATAGCCGGTAAGCTCTGCGCCCGAATCCATAGTTACGGCATCGGCAGTCGGAGCGTAGCCATAGCCCTCCTGACCCTTCATAATGTCGCCACCCCATACAAAGTTGTCGAAGCCCTCATAGTATACAAGGTCTGCATCGGGAGCGTAATCCATCTCGATAAGGTGAACATCTCCGGCAGCAAGAGTGAGCGGGTCGATATTGACAAAAACAGCTCTATGTGCTGCATCGCAGATTGTCACCTTCATACCCTTCGAGTAGGTTCCGGGGGCAACCATCACTCGGAAGTTGGTATATTTCGAGTTTGCAAGCTGAACGCATTCGCCCTTATTGGTACAATTCAGTACGGCGAAATCCATACCCTTCTTCACGGCATACTCGCCCTTAGAGGTAAGGTTCGAA
>JBGUTM010000025.1:0-3630 GCA_045133075.1 Alistipes sp.
AGATATAGTATATAAGGAAACATGAACAGAAAAAGGTATAAAACCTACAACCTCCCCGCTCGTTAAAAAATATGTATAAAATGAGGAATTTTTAGGCTTACAGGGATTGGCGTAGGGAAAGCATACTTAAACGTATGTGACCCCTGCGACAAGACCTAAATAAACCCACAACCAAATAAGTTGTATAACAATAGGGATTTTTAGGACTGCGCAGCCCGAAAAACCGCAGTTTACTAAGGCGTAAATGAGGTTTTGAGGGCAAGCGTGACGCCAAAATCACATTGTTAGACGACTTATTGTTTTTTTAGGAAGCACTCGATGGTATTCTCCATCAAACAACAGATAGTCATCGGACCTACACCTCCGGGAACGGGGGTAATAACCGATGCCTTCGGCTCGATAGCTGCAAAATCGACATCACCACAGAGTTTGCCGCTCTCAGGGTCGCGGTTCACACCCACATCAATCACCACAGCACCCTCACCTACCATATCTGCCGTGACAAACTTCGGACGACCGATGGCCACAACCAAAATATCAGCCTTGGAGGTCACCGCACCCAAATTCTTCGTGCGCGAGTGGGTGATCGTGACGGTGGCATTCTCATCGAGCAGCAACTTCGACACGGGCAGACCAACGATATTGCTACGGCCGACAACCACGGCATTCTTACCCGCAATCTCCACGCCTGCAACCTTCAACAGCTTGATAATACCCTTCGGCGTGCAGGGCAGGATGCAGGGTTGCTTCTGCCACAACGCCGCCACGTTCATCGGATGGAATCCATCCACATCCTTCGAACAATCGATAGCTGCGATAACCTTATCCGAGTCGATATGTTTGGGCAGGGGTAGCTGTACCAGGATTCCATCCACGGTGTCATCTGCGTTGAGTTCAGCTATAATGTCGAGTAGCTCCTCCTCCGAGATAGTTGCCGGACGGCGAATGGTGGTATTCTTGATGCCCACCTCGGCCGAAGCCTTCGCCTTGCCGGTGACATAGCTCACACTGCCCGGATCCTCTCCCACGAGAATCACGGCCAGGTGGGGCACACGACCATAACGCTCCTCGAAGGTTGCCACCTCGGCTGCCATCTGCGCCTTGAGCGATGCAGCCAACTCTTTTCCGCTAATTACCATATTTTGTCAGGTTTTGTTGGATTTTTGTCATTACACTTTTGGGCTTAACCCCTTATTTAACAGCCTATTTGATAGCCTGGTAGCCAATATCCGTGCGATGGAAGAGGTTGTCGCACTCGATCTGCTCGACCGCTGCCAAGGCTGCTGCCTGCGCCTCCTTGAGCGTGTCACCCTCGCCCACAACGAATAGAACACGACCTCCATTGGTTACGAACTTACCATCCTTAATGGCTGTACCCATATGGTAAATCTTCGAAGTAACCTTATCCAGACCTTCGATAACGTGACCCTTCTCATAGTCGCCGGGATAACCCTTCGAGGCCAGCACGATGCCGAGTGTTGCCTTGTCGCTCCACTCCAATTCGGCACCCTGACCCTTGGCAATGGCACAGAAAACATCGTAGATATCGCTCTTCAGTCGCGGCAGAACCACCTCAGTCTCGGGGTCGCCAAAGCGAGCATTAAACTCGATAACCTTCACTCCCTCGGGGGTCTTCATCAGACCGCCATAGAGCACTCCGCAGAAAGGAACACCCTCCTCGACCATCGCCGCAGCGGTCGGACGCATAATCTTCTCAAGAGCATACGCGGTATCCTCCTCGGTAATGAAGGGCAGGGGCGAATAGGCTCCCATACCACCCGTATTGGGGCCCTCATCGTTATCGTAAGCACGCTTGTGATCCTGAGCCAATACCATCGGTACAACCTCCTTGCCCGCAACAAAGCAGAGCAACGAGAACTCGGGACCGGTCAAAAACTCCTCGATGACCACCTTACCCTTACCGAACTTGTCGTCAAGCAACATATCGCGCAGTGCGCTGTCGGCCTCCTCGGGGGTTGTGGCGATAACCACACCCTTACCTGCTGCCAGACCGTCATACTTGAGAACGGTGGGCAGCGAGTGGGCCTCAACGTAAGCCTTTGCCGACTCATAATCGGTGAAGGTCTCATATCCCGCAGTCGGGATGCCATACTTGGCCATCAGATTCTTGGCAAACTCCTTGCTCGACTCGATTTGTGCCGCCGCCTTCGTGGGGCCAAAGATGAGCAGACCGTGAGCCTTAAAGGTGTCAACAACACCTGCCGCCAGAGCCGACTCGGGGCCAACAACCGTCAAATCTACCTTCTCGTCAAGGGCAATCTTCAAAAGACCCTCAACATCTGTATCCTTCACCGCAAATGTGCGAGCCTGCTGTGCGATACCGGCATTACCGGGTGCGCAGAGAATCTCACTCACTTTCGCCGAGCGCGAGAGCGCATCGACTATGGCGTGTTCACGGCCGCCACTACCTATAACTAAAACTTTCATCGGTTCTTTTCTAATTATGATTTTCTGCTCTTTCGTAAGGACTCGTAAGAATCTGCATAAAAAGAGGTATCTGAGGATTGCAGGAATTGATGTAGGGGAGCATACTCTGACTGTATGCGACCCCTGCATCAAATCCGGTATAACGTCCAAATAGGTTTTAGACTAATTCTAATGCTTGAAGTGGCGCATTCCGGTAAAGGCCATAGTCATACCGAGCTCGTTAGCCTTCTTGATCGAATCCTCGTCACGAACGCTACCTCCCGGCTGAACAACGGCAGTAACACCATACTGCGCTGCCAATGTAACGGTATCATCGAAGGGGAAGAATCCATCCGAGCCGAGTACCAGGCCCTCGGTCACACCCTTCTCCTTAGCCTGCTCCAAAGCAATCGAAGCCGAGCCTACGCGGTTCATCTGACCGGCACCTACGCCGAGGGTGCAACCACCCTTAACTGCCACGATAGCGTTCGACTTAACGTGCTTAACGATTCTCCAGGCGAAGTTCATATCTGCCAACTGCTCGGCCGAAGGACGAGCCTCGGTTACGGTCATCTCCTCCTTAACCTCGAGGGTCTCGGTGTCGAGCTGCTGGGTCAGCAGACCTCCATTAACGCTCACATACTGCATAGCCTTCTCGCCTGTGCGGGTCATATCGACCTCCATAAGGCGGAGATTCTTCTTGGTCGAAAGGATCTCGAGAGCCTCCTTCGAGAACGAAGGTGCGATGATAATCTCGAGGAAGATGGGCTTCATAGCCTCTGCCGTAGCGGCATCAAGCTCTCGGTTTACGGCAACGATACCGCCAAAGATGCTCACCTTGTCTGCCTCATAAGCCTTAGTCCACGCCTCAAAAACATCCTTACCTGCCGCTGCACCGCAAGGGTTCATATGCTTCAGACCCACGCAGAAGGGCTCATCGAACTCACGAACGATATTCAGAGCTGCATTTGCATCCTGGATATTGTTGTACGAGAGCTCCTTACCATTGAGTTGGCGACCGAATGCCAACGAGAAGGGCACCGGCTCCGACTGACGGTAGAACTTTGCGCTCTGGTGGGGATTCTCACCATAACGCAGCGACTGTGCGAGGTCGAAGTTCAGGAAGAGCTTCTCGTTCAAGCCAGCCTGCTGGCGCATATAGGTTGCGATGCAGGCATCGTACTCCGCAGTGTGGGTATAGGC
>JBGUTM010000026.1:0-8739 GCA_045133075.1 Alistipes sp.
GATCTTGCCTATCGAGATTGGTATTGGCCTGCACTCAAGTCGGGTGAGATAGGCAAAAATGCAGATGGTTCGGGAGCTTCGTGGCAGACACCTTCGAGAAATTCGACCCACATCTGGCAATATATCCCCAATAACCCGTCAGTACCGGTATTGGTCGATGCATACGATGCCTTCGATAACCGTATCGGTCGATTTATGGTCTACGCAAAATAGGATAACAAAATTATAAATCTAAAAAATAACCAAACAATGAAACCTATCAAATTTTCTGTTGCGCTATTTATGGTGCTGATGCTGGGTATCAACACATTGGTAGCAGCCGAGACCTCGGTAGTCAAAGGCCGAGTATTGTGTGGCGGTGCCGGTGTTGAAGGTGTGCTGGTCAGTGATGGTCACAATGTGGTCAAAACCGACAAGAGTGGAGCTTATGAACTCTCGGTAGATTTGAGCGAGAGCGACTTTGTGCATATCTCGGTACCCTCGGGCTACGAGGTTGAGCGTAAGGGTAACACCCCGCTCTTCTATGGTCGCCTCGATACAAATGCAAAGGGTGCACAAACCTTCGACTTTAACCTTACAAAGGTGGATCAGTCGGTTTATACATTGCTGACGATGGCCGATACCCACGTCTGCGGAGGTGTTAATAATCGTGCCAATGCCGATGAGATGGCTCTCTACAAGAGCGAACTGATGCCCACCCTGCGTGAGTGTGTGGCAAAGGCCGAGGGTCGCACCTATATCATTACACTGGGCGATATGACCCAAACAGGTTATCGTCCTTCGTATCGCACCGATGGTAGAGGCTACAGCTTCCTGGATTATATGCGAGATACAGATGTTGATGTGCCCATCTTCAATGTAATCGGTAACCACGACCACGATAGACCCAAGAAGGGTACGGCATTTACCGAGTCGACAATCCGTGGCTCGCGCCGCGATTATTGTACTGAGCTGGGTCCGGTATACTACTCGCTGACCATCGGTCGTGAGCACTATATCATCCTCGATAATACGTTTGTTCTCACCTCGGATGCTCATGGCTCGACCGATGAAAAGGCTACCACGGGTAATCAGGTGCGTCTGTGTAATGCGCAGGTCCAATGGCTCAAGAACCATATGGCAGCTATCGACCGCTCGACTTTTGATCGTGTGGTACTTTGTATGCACTGCCCATTGCTCAATACCAACGGAGGCTTCTATATGATGCGTTCACACCAGATTCTCGAGCCTATTTCGGGATGTGAGATTGTGGCACTTATCGGTCACAACCACCGCGACCGTACGGTTCGAACCTGGCAGGGAGGTCGCGTGATATATGAGTTCCTCCACCCCTCGACCGCAGGTCTGGCGTGGTATTCACCCCTCAATACGGAGGGTACTCCCGGAGCCGTTGTGAGCTACAAGTTCAAGGGTAAGACCTTTGAGCGTGATTTCTATACCTATGGAGCTGCGAAGGATTTGAAGTATCGCGTATACGACAATGCAGATAATGCGTGGAACTATCCCATCACCGAGATTACGGGTGCCTACTGGAGCCGTGCCCGCGAGGTCGAGGCCGGATACTACAAACATCGCCCCGCAATCCTGGTGAATGTTTGGGGCGCATACTCTTGTACCTTCACCGAGTCTACGGGAGGTAAGGGTACGGTAACCAATGGTTGCTACGATTTGGCATTCCGCGATTGGTACTGGGCAACCTACGAGAAGAGCCTCAAAGGAGAGTTGCCCGAGGGTCAGACCCTTCGTCAGGCCAACTGGCAAACCCCGAGCAAGAGCAATAGTGCTTGGCGTTATGTTCCCGCTGACCCGAAGGCCGAGGTTACGGTTGTAGCCAAGGATGTCTTCGGTAGAGTAGTGGCTAAGTTCACAGCTCGAGCAAGCAAGTAGTAAAATTTAAAATACAACCCTAATGAAACGATTTTTACAATTAAAAGCACGCTTTGCCTCTGCATTGCTCCGTACCACACTGCTGGTGGTGCTCCTCCTCGGAGTGGCTTCACGAGCATCGGCGCAGAGTCAGGTGACCGGTAAAGTTTCCGATAAGGACGGACTTCCGCTTATTGGTGCTACCGTTGTGGTTTCGGGTACAACCAATGGTGTTCTTACCGATCAAAATGGTAAGTATGTTATCAATGTGCCCTCGAAGGAGAGTATCCTCGAAATCGAGTATCTCGGTTATGCCGGTCAGAAGATTATGGTCGGCACCAAGACCGTGATTGATGTTATTCTGCAATCTGATACCCAGATTGTGGAGGAGGTGGTCGTTATCGGTTATGGCGAGACCAAAAAGAGTGACCTGACCGGTTCGGTAACCAATGTCAAGATGTCCGATGTGAAGGATGCTCCCGTCTCCTCTATCGACCAGGCCTTGCAGGGTCGTGTGGCAGGTGCCGATATTATGGCAACCTCGGGTGACCCGACCGCCGCTACCTCGATTCGTATTCGTGGTACACGTTCGATTACAGCTTCCAATGAGCCGTTGATTGTGGTCGATGGTATTATTGATGCCGTACAGGATATGGGTGATATCAACCCCGCCGATATCGAGTCAATCTCGGTGCTGAAGGATGCCTCCTCGACCGCCATCTATGGTGCACAGGGCTCGAATGGTGTCATCATTGTCACAACCAAGAAGGGTACACCGACCGTAACAAAGCCTGCAATTGTGTTCGGTATGGGACTGGGTGTCTCGATGCTGGCGCGTAATCTCGATACGATGACCGCTTCGGAGTTTGCACAGTATCGTGTTGAGGTGGATGAGTACAATGCCAAGTATGCAGCAGATAAGTTGCCGAGCGGTACATATCGCGATCCCGAGTCGAAGGGTCGTGGTACAAACTGGATTAAGCAGATTACTCGATTGGCTCCCTACCAGAACTATTGGGTGTCGATTTCGGGTCGTACGGGCAAGACCAACTATTGGGGTTCGATTTCGTATACCGATATGCAGGGTATTGTCCTCGATTCGGGTAACGACAAGATTTTTGGTCGCTTCAATATCGGCCATCAGTTTAATAAGTGGTTTAAGTTGGATTTCTCGACCAATGCAATGTATCGCCGCGATTTCTACAATAAGGCGGCAATCGGCGGTTCGAACTATTGGACAGGAGCAACCTACCTGAACCCGATGCTTAATGGTCAATCTACGGTGAATGACCTCTATGAGAATGGTACTCGTTTCAACAACCCCTATATCACCCTGCAAATGAATACCAATTATCGTGAGGGTTTCTCATCGAATAATACGGTGACTTTCACCTTTACGCCGATTAAGGGTCTTACAATCAAGAGCCAAAACTCATATTATCTGTGGCAGGCACACAGCTATCGTTACTATCCTTCGACCCTGCCGACCAAGAATGATGGTGACGGAGGTCAGGCTTACCGCGTTGAGGGCGATACTCGCCAGCTCACATCGGATAATACCATTACCTACAAGAAGGATTGGAATGGTGGTCACCACTTTGATGCTATGGCAGGTTTCTCGGTCTTCAATAAGTTCCAGAACGAGATTTCGGTCGATGCGAAGGGCCTGTTGGTAGATGACGTGAAGTGGAATAATCTGAGCGGTATTACCAGCAAGGAGAATTACACCGTGGGCTCGTGGAATACGCGCATTGCCCGTATGTCGGTGTTGGCCCGTATCAACTATAACTACCAGAAGCGTTATTATTTCACCTTTACCGGTCGTGCCGATGGAGCTTCCAACTTCGCCGAGAACCGCAAGTGGGGCTTCTTCCCCTCGGGTGCCTTCAAGTGGAATATGGCAAATGAGGCGTGGCTCAAATCGAACCGAAATGTCGATGAACTCTCAATTCGTATGTCGGCAGGTCGTTCGGGTAATAACGCGATCAAAGCATATCGCTCATTGGCAGCAATGACCTCTTCAACCGGCGGTTATCTGTTTGATGGCTCACAGTCTACGTTCTATTACCCCGAGCGTTTGGCCTCGAAGAATCTGACCTGGGAGACCACCGACCTCTATAACCTGGCATTGGATATGGCCTTCTTTAACAATCGACTCAAGGTTACTGCCGAGGGTTATTTGAGCTACACTCAGGATTTGCTGCTCTACGTTCAGCGAGCAAATCATACCGGATTTAGCTCGTTCATCGAGAATATCGGTAAGACCTCGAATAAGGGTGTCGAACTTACCATCGAGAGCCGTAATATCGTGAAGCAGAAGTTCTCGTGGGTCACTTCGTTCACCATCTCACATAACCGCCAGATGGTAGAGGATATCGGCTCGGAGGATTTCGTTTCGGCGATGAACTCACCTGGTAACGGATCGTATATGATGTATGGATACGTTAAGGGCCGTCCGCTCAATGCTTTGTGGGGCTTTGAGTATGGTGGTGTGTGGAAGTCTACTGACGAGATTGCCCGCAACAAGATTACTAAGGCATACGCAGACCCCTCGACCAATGTACGTCCGGGAAAGGCTCGATATGTAGATCAGAATCACGATGGTATTCTCGACCAGAATGACCTGGTATATCTGGGCAATGCCGATCCGATTGTGTATGGAGGTTTGCAGAACACCTTCAACATCGGTCGCTTGCGTATCGGAGTCTTCTTCAACTACTCGATTGGTGGTCGTCTTTACAACTACTCGGAGTTCTATATGTCGGGTTCGTATATGACCAACCAATATCGCTATATGATGAATGCATGGCATCCCGATCGTAACCCCAACTCGAATTATCCGGCAGCAGGTTCTGTCGAGGTACACGTTCCCAGCTCGTTGCAGGTACACGATGCTACCTATCTGCGTCTGAAGAATGTGAGTGTAGGTTACACGTTTGATTTGCGCAAGAAGGTTAATTGGTTGCGTGAAATCTCCATCGGTGTCAATGCCGAGAACCTTTGGCTGTGGTCGAAGTATAATGGTTTTGACCCCGATGTCTCGACCTCGAGTGGCGACTCGACTCTGCGCCGTGTCGATATGGGAGCATACCCTCGTGCGAGAACCGTCATATTTAATCTCCAAATCAAATACTAAACCGGAAAAACAAAATGAAGATGAAAAAGTATATATTAGCATTGATTCTTGCTCCGGTACTCGGTCTTACGATTTCCTCCTGCTCTCTGAAGGAGAAGTCGGAGTATTTTGTCGGTCCGGATCAGTATTATGATACAATATCGCAGTGTCGCATTGCGGTAAATAGTATGTATCACTATTTGAGAACACTCTACGAGTTCCGTCAATTCACCATCACGGAGGCTCATACCGACCTTATCTATGAGCCGGCACCTACCGTTCCGATGGCGGGTCTCGAACTCTCGCCCGCACAGCCCGGCTTTGCCGAGAGTATCTGGCAGTATTGCTACAAGTCGATTATGTGGGGTAACGGCATTATGAAGCATCTTCCCTCCTCACCGATTGAAGATTGGGATAAGCTCAACTTCCTGCAGGAGACGGCCACTATGCGAGCTTTCTACTACTACCTGCTGACCAGCCACTTTGGCGATGTCCCCTTCTACACCGAGGAGGTGGCTACACAGGAGGATTTGGATCGTATCGCACGCTATCCCCGTATGTCGGCAGTGGCTACTCGCGCCTACCTTATCGAGGAGCTGAATGGTTACCTTGCACAGATGAAGGATGCCGATTTGGCAGACACTTCCGATAAGAAATTCTATACACGAACCTCGGAGATTGAGGGTAATCGTGCAGGTGCACCTATGGCCTTGATGCTTGTGGCAAAAATGGCTATGTGGAACGCTGCGAAGGATACCGAGCACGAGGCAGAGTATTGGTACGATATCGCACTAACGGCTCTCAAAGAGCTGGAGGGTATCTATGGCACATTGGCTCAGTATCCCTTGTATGAGATTATGTTCCGCTATAAGAATACTCCCGAGTCGATTTTCGAGATTCAGCACACCTACACATCGGGAGCATTGACCTACGTGTCGAACCTCGCGGCGGTTTGTACCCCCTACAAGACGGTTGTCGAGAAGGATGAGAATGGTCGTTGTACGGTGGCCTCTTATGACGGTTTGACCATCTCCGAGCTGGGTGTGGATGCCACAACCTGGACACCCGCACGTCCGAATGTCTACTTTAGTGCAGGTCTGCAACTCTACAAAGGCCCCGACCAGCGTGCCGAGATCAATTTGGCTTGGCGTTATCCGGCAAACGATTCGGGCAAGGAGTTTAAGTCGGTGAATACTCGCCCGTGGTTAGGTCCTAAGTTCTGGTGCCCCAATATGTATACTACCAATGACTCGAACAACTATAAGGTCTTCCGCTATGCAGATGCACTGCTGATGATGGCCGAGTGCTATTGCGCAAAGAAGGATCAAGACAACTTCCTGAAGTATCTGAATATGGTACGTCAGCGTGCCGGTTTGGGAGACTACACATTCCGCACTTGGGAGAAGTCGCTGGCCGAGATCCAAGACGAACGTGCTCGTGAGCTCTTCGGAGAGTTCCAGCGTAAGTTCGACCTGGTACGTTGGGGTATTTGGTATCAGCGTACCTCGGAGTTCAATGATTACGATGAGGTACAACTCAACATCCGTCCCTGTCACGAGTATCTGCCTATTCCCGATAAGCAGGTTGTATACTCGGGCAATTCGTTGGATAATAAGGAGTACAACAAGTATGGTATGTAACCTTAAAACAGCAAAGAGATTATGAAAAAAGTAATATATAATTTGGTAAAGCTCGCACTCGTTGCATTTCTCGCGCTACCCGCAGGTTCGTGCCAGAAACCATACGAGATGGATCTGCCGTTGGCGGTGAGCCGTGCGAATTTTACGGTTAAGCAAAATGCCGGTCAGGTCTTCTTCATTGTCTATTCGCAGCAGAAGTGGACAGCCGAGTTCGAAACGCCCATCACCTGGGCGCAGCTTTCGCGCACAAGTGGCGATAACCACACGCAGGTAAATATAACCTATGATCAGAATAATGACTTGTCGCGTGGTGTTAATATCATTGTACGTTCTGGTAATCTGACCCGCAAGGTCTACTTGAGCCAGAAGGCGGGCTTTACGGGTGATATTGCCTATAGCCTTGAGCATCCGTCTATCAATCTGCTTAAAGAGGCCTATGCAGTCGAGATTGCGGCACAATCGAATGTTCCTGCAGCGAACATGGCTATCGCAACCAGCAACGTGAATTACGTTACCGAGGGCGAGGAGTGGATTCGCAATGTCGTGATTGTCGAGGATAAGGTTACGTTCGATGTAGCGGAGAATACCTCAGGCGCAGTGCGTCAGGCCATAGTGGAGATATTATTCCCCGTGGCAGAGTGGGATGTTCCGGTTACGGCGATGGTAGCCGTGACACAGGAGTCTTCTCTGGCGAAGTTTGGTACGTTGCCGGAGAGCCTGGAGGCCGATCCGAACGGAATCAACCAGATATCAATCGAACTGGCTCCCAACTTCACACCTCTGCTCTATGACTACCATGTCGATTTTGAGATAAGCTATCCGGAGGGTGGCTCGCAGGGTTGGTTGCGCAATGCCGAAATTGATGCCGAGAGTTTCTGCTTTACAGCAGCGGCGAAGCCTAATCCTTCGAATGAGCGTACTGCAAAACTTACGTTTAAGTTGTTGGATAAGGCTAATAAGGTGTGCGACACTCACGAGATTACCATTTCGCAGGCTAAGTCCGATATGGGTGCAACCGATGGCGGTAACAACTCCGGTGAGGAGCCTAAAGACCCTGAGGAGGATTTTTAACCATTAAAAGGATTGAATGGATATGAAAAAGATATTATATATTATTCCAGCGTTGGTTTTGGCCGCTTGTTCGACCGACTTTGCGGGTGATGGGCAACATCAGACCCCTCCGATGGGTGGACAGCAGGCTGCCGTTGAGGCAGTTATCGATGGCCAGACAATTGTTGATAGTCGTAATTCACTCATTGATGAGGATGGCAAGCGTTTTATCCTCTGGAGCTCGGGTGATGCTATCGGTATGAATGGCGTGACCAGCGGAGCAAATGTTCAGGGTATTCTGGATGAGGACTCCGATGGTAAGCAGAATGGCTCTTTCTGGTATGCCAAGGAGTATTTGGAGGGAGGCGTATCCTACGCTTACTATCCTTACAATGCAAATGCAAAGATTGTAAATGGCAAACTCACCACTTCGCTCGCTTCGTTGCAACGCTACTCAACCGAGAGTGTCTTTGCACCGAATGTGACCGTTATGGTAGGTAAGCCTGATGGTGATGGCGTGTTGAAGTTTGTCAATAGCTGTTCGATTATTGAGATACGTCTGAAGGGTACCGAGACTGTTTCGCACCTTTCGTTGCGTTCGGTGGCAACTCCTATTGCCGGTACGGGTACCGTACAGATTGAGGCTACTGAGCCTGCGTTTGTGTTGAATGGTGATGATGATAAGTTTGAGATATCGCTCGACCTGGGACAGGAGGGTGTTCAGTTGAAGGCCAATGAGGCTACTTCGTTCTACTTTGTGATCCCCGCGGGTACTTACAGCGATTTACAGGTTGTGGCTACGGCTAACGACCAAAAGTATGTTCGCTCGCTCACGAAGGTACATACTATCAAACCGCGTCACATTCTGCCTACCTCAGCCTTCACGCTCGAGCCTCTGAAGGCGAGTGAGTGCACACCGCTCAATGAAGGTGCGCTCTCAAACTGCTATATGATTCCCGCAGATGTGCGAGGCAAACACTCGTTCGAGATTAAGCACCTGAATGGCGAGGCTATTAAGGGTACGCCCGCAATGGCAGCTAAACTGTGGGAGGATACGCCCAATACGGT
>JBGUTM010000027.1:0-3693 GCA_045133075.1 Alistipes sp.
AAAAATGAAGTTGCCGATACTCTTGGGTGTTGACAGCCACAACAACCCCAAAATTGTCGATTTGGCAAAAGTGGGCAATATTCTTGTTGGAGGGGCAACGGGGCAAGGAAAAACCAACCTTTTGCACGCCTTTGCAAAGTCTATCTACTACGCACAGCCACAGGTTCGCGATGTCTGCATCGTCTATTATGTCGATTCGAAAGGGGTTGAGAAACCCTCGCCCTATTTCGATATTCATCTCAATACGATAGAGGATATCAAAGCGCATTTAGATATGTTGAAAGAGAAAATAGACAAGAGAGAGACCAGTAAAAAGATGTCGCGATATCCGATAGCAGTCTTGATTGACGATTTCGACCACCTTGTGTCGACCGATATGAGCATCTTGGATAAGGTGGTATATATTGCTCAACGCGGTCCCCGCGTAGGTATCTTCGCCGTACTTACTTCGGCACAGGGGGAGTATAATATTCTGCCGGCTCGACTGCGTATCGAAATGCCTACACGAGTGGCTTTTCGTGTTGCAACGGTCATAGAATCCAGAGGGGTTATCGACAGTCCAGAGGCAACATTCGTGACCAACAAGGGCGAGATGCTCTTCTCATACAACCTAAAACTAACAAAACTGCAAACCATAAATGTAATAGATGACAATGGAGACAAGAAAATTTGATTGGAACGGTCGCGACCCGCTGTTTGATGAGGTGGCACATTATGTAGTCGAGCGACAGGCGGTGTCGGCATCGGCTATCAGTGATAAATTTTGCATCGGCTTTAACCGAGCGAACCGCATTATCAAGCAGTTGGAGCAGGCGCATATCATAGATGAAGAGTGGAGTTCTCGCCATCCTCGCGAGATATATGACTGTTGCTTTCGTAGGCTTGATCAGAAATTGGCCGACCTTGCCACCATTGCCCGCCTACAACCGTTGGAGGATAAATGGCAGGCAAAGTGTGCAGCATATGAGGCAAAAGAACGCGAAGAGGAGGGTGAGGATTACTATTTCAAAATAGCAAATCACCTTCCGCTTGCCAAGGAGGTACGCGAGCAAGAGGAAGCTCGTGCTCGCTTTGAGGTAATGACCGAGGAGGAGCTACAAGCCGAAAACGAACGCCTCGATAAAGAGTGGGAAGAGAAGGATAAAAATTGGGGTAAAGGGCCAGTCCACGGAATGGAACGCAAGGATTGGAATGCTTATGTGGGAGCGCACAACAGACAAAAACACGATATGATTATGCGCGAATTGCCGTGGGGTGGCGATTACGATTGGTCGGATATCTTCCAGATTTTGAAATTCAAAATCGAGAGAATGATTGAATATTGGGAGCAGTTCGGACATTGTCGAAATGGACGTTATGTGGTAAGTACAATGCGTACAGCCTGCCGCCTTATAGAAATAGTCCTAAAAGATGGTAACGAGAGTGGTAATTGCAAGCATTTCCCTTATCGGGTAAACCTGTGCAATGCCGATAGATTTCATATTTTTCACGACCATAAAGGTCTTATTGACAAGGACGACAAGCAGAGAGTGCGTTATTACAAAGCATACTGCATCTTGTATAAATACTTGGAGTTTCATATGCATAATTGGTGGGATTAGTTATGATTGAGTGTATTAGATTTCGTTCGGCGTTACCTTTTGATGAGAATGTTAAAGAGGAGTTTGTTACTATAATTTGGGATGATGTAACCGACCGCTGGGGGGCAGATTTCACGCCCGATATAGAGGCTCGAATACAAATGGAACTGGACACCTTCGAGCAGGTTGATGGGTATATGGAATACCTCTATTTCGTGTGGCATGTGGTCATTGAGAGCAATTTCTTTGTGATGCCTTATCGCACTCTTGCCCACGCATCGGCAGTGTGTTATGCGCTGGGAATTACGGAGGTTGACCCTATTTGTTTGGGGCTTGATTTTAACCGCTTTATGCAGACCGACAAGCCACGCTTTGCCGAGATTGGCATAGCAACAAATGCCACAGCATTACAAATCCAGTCGGAGATTATGAACCTCTATTTTGACGAGAATAGGGAGCGCCTTGGCGAACGAGAACTAAATGACAACACCCCTGCGTTGATAATTTATCCGAGCCAACGCACGGCGCAACTACTCGGCCACTTGAATGAGGTGGTAGATTTTCTCTATATCCCGATGGACGACCCTGCAACATTCCGCACTCTGCTCCGTTCGGAAGACTTGACGGGAGTCTATGGATGTAATCCGAATACCGTTTTGCAGGAGTATCTGCAACAAGCCAAGCCGCAATTTGAGGATTTGATACCGCTATGTACAGAGAGTATAATGAATTTTCCGACCAGCCGCATCTATACTTCTCGCAAATATGGCATCACATGGGAGCCACGTTTCGCACCAGAGGTTGAGGCAATATTGAGTGAAACGTGCGGAGAAATACTCTACAACGAACAGGTCTATGCCCTTGCCGAACTTGTAGGCTATACACCGAGTGAGGCAGAGGGACTTCGCAAGGTACTGACTGCTCGCAGAAAGCAGGAGTATGAAAGCCATTGTCGCCGATTCAGTAAGCATAAGGGGTTATTTCGTAAACTGATTAATGAGGGTAGTTGGTCTTTTCCGAAGGCTGTAATGGCGGAGTTTGCCCGCTTGGTTTATCTTACAGCCTACCTCAAAACCCATTTCCCTGAAGAGTACACCCGTGCAGCATTATGCGTAGCAGCAGTGGAAAATTACTACTAACCATAAAGATTTTATCGTATGCGAAAAATCATCTTTCTTGATTTTGACGGAGTGCTGAATACCGAATATTATCAAGGTTTGCTACAATTTCAAGGGGAACAATGGCAGGACCAATACGGAGCATTTTTTGACCCAAGAGCAGTCCGACAACTTAAACGAGTCATTGATACAACGGGTGCGGATATTGTGGTTGAATCATCGTGGAAGTATCTCGGTTTGGAGGCGATGCAGGAACTGTGGAGGGTTAGAAACTTACCTGGAAGAGTGATGGATATTACACCATCATTAACCGACAACGCGAGCAAAGGTGAGGAGATAGCCGCGTGGCTATCCGAGCACGCAACGCCCGATACCCGTTATGTTATCATTGATGACGAATATGTGGTGCTTGACTCACAAATACCATATTTTATATGGACAAATCCATATGAAGGACTAACCGAAGACCATGCCGATAGAGCAATGTTAATTCTCAATAGATAATAAGGGCGATGTGGCTATAAATTGCTTCTGAATATCAGTATATATCGTTGTAATAAAATGCCTTTTAGTGATTTTTAAGCCGATGCAGTATCAAATTTAGGCAAAAGCAGTATCTTTGCACTATGAAACAGGATATTGAGATACTAAAGGCTGGCAATACGGGTGATATTTTCAAGGATGTACAGAATATCATCGAGCAAACACGCAATTACGCATATCAAGCCGTTAATGTGGCTATGGTGCAGCGTAATTGGTTGTTGGGTAAGCGTATTGCTGATGAAGAATTGCAGGGCGAGAATAGAGCCGAGTATGGCAAGGAAATTATCAAACGACTTGCCGACTACCTTACTAATCTTTATGGTAAAGGATTCACAAAAAGTAATCTCTATCAGTTTGTTCAGTTCTATAAGTTCTTCCCTAATATTTTCCACGCAGTGAGTGGAAAATCCCAAATCCTATCTTGGACGCATTACCGCAATCTGCTTAGGGTT
>JBGUTM010000028.1:0-4226 GCA_045133075.1 Alistipes sp.
TATGGCTCTGCGTAACCCCGACTATGTATGCACCGCATCGGGTGTTGATGCACTCGTTGACGAGGTATTCTTCCAGAAGCGTATCGAGTTCTGGGGTGAGGGTATCAACTTCTTCGACTACAAGCGTTTGGGCAAGGGTGTAACCCGTGGTTACACTGGTACCAACCACTATGAGGATGCTCGTCTTAACTCGAATGGTTTGGCTCCTTGGTACAACTTCTGTATCGTTCGTACCGAGCACAATGCCAACAACGCCGTTATTTCGAACCCCGACCCGTCAGATCTGATCAAGCCGTGGAAGGAGTAATCCGGTGTCTAACGAATAAATATATATGAATATGAAGACAATGAAAAATATATTAAAAGCTCTGTTCGCGTTCGCGGCTTTCGTAATGGTCGGCTGTACGGCAGATCAGACCTATACACCGGGTGGCGATCTTTCGGGCGAGCAGATTTATATCGATAATACGATGTCGGTATTCTATGTCCAGACTGCAGAAGAGAAGCAGGCTGAGGCTGAGGAGCTCAAGAAGCTCAGCCACGGCCTTCAGAAGGACGAGGTTTATACCGATGACACCTTCGTTGATTTGAAGGTTGTTCGTAAGAGCTCGAAACTTGCACAGTTCGATTTCGAGGTTAAGCTGACAATGCTTGCTGAGGATGTAGAGCTCTTCACCCTGCCCGCAGGTGCTACTCAGACCGGTGCTGACCAGGCTGCTAAGACTGTGGTTTACACCGTTCCCTGCTCGTTCGATGCTGATGCTGCCGAGACAGTTCTTCGCCTTGGTTTCGATATCTCTAAGTTGGC
Source organism: Alistipes sp. (assembly GCA_045133075.1). Classification (GTDB taxonomy): domain Bacteria; phylum Bacteroidota; class Bacteroidia; order Bacteroidales; family Rikenellaceae; genus Alistipes. The sequence continues at coordinate 809 of JBGUTM010000028.1, forward strand.
TACTAACACTGAGTATGAGTTCGTTGCAGAGCTCGTAGATTTGGAGAATTCATCAAACTACGGTGCTGATAACCACGAGTTCGCTATTATGCACAGTGTTCCCGTTGAGCTTCCTTTCGAGGATGTGGGTACTGTAACATTCCTTTCGGATGGTTACTATGATATCGGTGTATATTCGGATATTTTGATTCAGGTTCACAAGGATGATAAGAAGGCTTTGGCTGCTGGCGAGAATTTGACTCACATTCGCTTCTTCATTCCTCGTCTGATGTATCAGCTTTGCGCTGCTTCTATCGCTGCGGGTGATGGCGTAGCCGGAGAGTCTGACTTGGAGTATTTCGCTGCTGGTGATGGTATTATGCTTGCCATGACTCCCAACTACGAGATCTTCTATGATTATAACAATATGACTTATCCCCATCCGGTATTCCCCGATAAGTATAAGGCACAGTACCCGATGAGCCCCATCTCGGGTATCAGCCCGAATGGTGAGATGGCATTTGCTACAGTAGGTGGTGCAACTACAGCTATGGTTAACCTCCCTGCATACAGCAGCGACTATTCATCTGATATCTACGGTTTCTGGGCACCGGGTAACTCGGCTGAGCCTTACCGCGAGATGAATACCTACACCTACCCGATGTACTACTATATGTTCGGTGTAGGCGGTTGGCCCGATTCTCCGCTCTCGTTCACTTGGGATAAGAATACTCTCGAGGCTGACTGGGCTAACTACTTTAAGGTTGATTACAATAACGATATCACCTATAGCGCATTGGGCGTAGGTATCTTCACTTCGGAGTACCAGGGTAACTTCGCTAACAAGTACCTCTACAAGGGTGTTGAGAAGATCTCGGGTGAGTCTATCTACTACGTTGCTGACGCTTATGGTACCGAGACTGATGAGACTGGTTACCTCGGTCTGGCACTGAGCTGGAATGGTACTGTTGCTAAGGTTGTCGAGAACCAGCCGCTCAATATCCAGTGGAATGGTCGTGAGCTCTACGCTTCGCAGAGCCAGAAGGTTAAGAGTGCTATCCAGTTCAACGAGAGTGGTAATATCACCAAGATTACCTTCGGTGTGGCTATCGTTAACGAGGAGGGTGCAGTACTTGGCGACTACACCGAGACTTTCGATATCGAGGCTCCCGAGGTAGGTCTTGAGGCATTCCTCGGTGACTTTACCCAGGTTGCATACGAGCTCTATGGTCCCTATGATGATTCGAGCCAGGCTGCTAAGGTTCAGTCGATTAAGCAGGCGTTCTCGCCTCTCTCGTCGACCGTAACTATCGAGCAGGCTACTGACGAGGCCGGTAATCCTATCGAAAACAAGGTGAAGATCTACGGTATGGTTCCGACCGATTATGATCTCAGCACCAAGGCAGGTGGTTACCTCGAGGGTACTTACGATCCTACCAGCAACTCGATTGACATCCCCGCACAGTTCTTCCACGATATGGAGTGGGATGGAAAGGCTCTTGTAGGTGCAGAGATGGCTATCTTCCCCTACTTCCAGCCGGGTATGACCAACTACAACGTATATAACACCAGCAAGGGTTACTATTGGTTCAGTGAACTTGCTCAGGAGTCGAAGAGCGTTGCTCTCCACTATGCTAATGGTATGTTGCAGATGGCTCCCTCGACCAACGATCCCGTTGCAGCTGATGGTTACTCGGTAATCTTGGGTTACTATGACGCTTCGTATGATGAGTTTGTGGTAGATGTTGATAATATGACATTCTTCACTACAATCTCGTTCCCCTCGTTCGGTGTTTATGCTCCGACCTTTGTCCCCGCATCGGGTGATGGTGGTGGTGTGATGCCGCTCTCGAAGAAGTTCGTGAAAAAGAGTAACGGTATTGAGACCTTTAAGGCTCGCAAGGTGCGTGGTGAGAAGGTTGAGATTGCTAACAAGCTCGCGCAGAAATAGTGTTGAAACGATCGATTTATTAATACGGTGACGGGTGCCGAGGCACCGCTTCGGCACTCCGAACCGACAAAAAGTTGAAACAATGAAAAAATTATTATTCATATTGGCGGCTGTAGTGCTGGCTGTAGGCTGTACCGATAAGCCTGAGTTTAAGGCTCCGGGTGCCGATACTCCGCAGTCGATAACGTTGACTTACGACACTGCGCAGGTTACTTCGGCTGATGAGATGTTCGACCAAAAGCTCAATCGTATAGATGATTTCTACCGTGTGAATGGTCAGTATGTTAAGCTCTCAATGTATCTGGCTCAGGATGGCGTGTTCTATCTGACCACTTCGTCTTTGATTGATGACGATGATGACGAGATCGCTGATGGTCTGATGCTCGAGTGCGAGGTTGTGAAGGTGGATGGTAACTATACCAATCCTACACAGGTAAACTTCAAGGCTGTTGCTGACGAAGAGTACACATGGCAGGTAGACCTTCCGGATGCAACCGTAGAGCAGGAGCCCGAGAAGGAGCAGCCCGAGAACGTAACCGTCTACTGCGAGGCTGACGATGCTCATCCCGCATACGTTGTACGTTACAAGGATTCGGAGGATAAGGTTCAGTTCGGTTTCGTCTTCACTGTACAGAAGGTGAAGCTTACGCAGACTATGACCGAGGAGGAGGTTCCTTCGGGTAAGCCCTACGTAGACCCCACCATCGAGGAGGTTCCCTACTACAACAATACTGTGACGCTGTTGTATAAGGCTTTCGATGCAAACGGCAACTGGGTAAACTAATTTAGAGTATACATTTTTACACAAAGAGTTAGGAGTGTCTGTTTTTGACGGGCACTCCTGCTTTTTTATGATTTTTTTGCTACCTTTGTGGAAACATTAAAAAAGTAGAAATTATGGAATTTGAAGGTGTAGTTTACAAGATATTGCCTCCGACAAGCGGTACATCCGCACGAGGCGAGTGGAAACGTCAGGATGTGGTCTTCGAGCTCCCTCAGGAGTTCTCACGCAAAATATGCGTGACATTCTTCAATAAGGATGCCGATGTGGCACAGCTGCGCGAGGGTATGACCTGCATGGTATCGGTAAATGTAGAGTCGCGAGAGTTTAACGGTCGCTGGTATACCGATGTTAAGGCTTGGCGCGTACAGCCTAAGCTGGCCGAAACCCCCGCAGAAACCCCGGCAATGCCCGAGATGCCTCCATTCACCGAGGAACCCGCATTCGCAGCAACCCCTGCTGCCGAGGTCGATGATCTGCCCTTCTAAAGGGTGTACTCGTACTTTGTACCACCCCCCCCCACACAAAGTGGCGTTAAAACCTTTCTCTTTTGCCCACTTTTGAAAAAGCCGGGCGTGTTTTTCTTCGCACCTTTTCGAAAAAAAAAAGGTGCCCAAAAATTCTTTTTTCTTTTTAGCTTTTATAAAAAACCTCCGCAAAAACTTTTAATATAAAATCCGTTTCGAGGAACTTGTCAACGTGTGTTT
>JBGUTM010000029.1:0-2895 GCA_045133075.1 Alistipes sp.
TGCGGCAATGATTGCTCTGGCGGGATACTTCCGCTACCAGAAGGGGGAATTTTCGTCACTCGACACCGCTCCCTTGGCCCGCATCGAAGAGCTTTTATAGAAGCAAATAAGAAAGGAACACACACACCAAAAAAAGCAGACTCGAACCTAAAATTCGAGCCTGTTTTTTTGTTGTATATGAGCAAATGACAACCTACTTGCGAGGCACCACATACTTTACCTTCAACGGCTGATTGGGGCCTACCATATAGGTATTCACGAAGAGGTTTACAACAACCTCATCAGCGGTGATTTCCTGATACTTATAATCCTTCTGCAAGGCTCTAACACTGATTGTCTGCACCGAGTTAGGAGCAATCTCCCACTCGCGAGTGTAGCTCCACATCTCCGAGCCCGGAGCCTTCGCAAATTTCAACGGAATCGAGGAGCGATTCTCGATGGTTATGTCGGTGCTTCGCCAGGTATGCTTCACATCAACAATCTTAACACAAGCATCGTACAGTGCGCGAACATGATCCTCACGTCCGTAGACCATACCCTCGGCAAATGCAACGGTACGCTGATTCTCCAACGCCTCACGGATACCCTCCTGCGAACGCTCCTTGGCGAATACCAGCGTCACAGGGCGATGCTCTCCGTGCAGATAATCAATCTCATAGAAGAACGGAGCGTGACCATCGGTATTGGCGAACATCGTAAGATTATGCTTCAGGGCCCACTCGTGAGCCTCGGGGCAATACTCTCCATTATAGACCTCGATACCCTGCATATATCCCGCCTTGAGGAACTTGGTGTGCTCGGGGTACCACTTGGTCTTGTTGGGGGCGTGCTTGTTCCATTGCGGGTGATTCCAGAAGGTGAAAGCTCCCTGCGCGTGAGCCTCCTTCAGGCCAGCCTCGGCAGCCTTGGCGTGGTCATCGTTAAACTCCTCTGCCTTGGTCACAATAGACTCATTATCCTTAACAAAGATGCAGTTCCAGTGTCCGGGCGACATCTCGCGCGTAATCTCGCCACCGTGAATTACGATAAGGTCGGTATTCTTTGCAGCCTTCGCAGCAAGCATAAACGAGGTGTTGCGATTGCACTTCTCCTTGGTGAAGTAGCCATTCTTGACCTGCTTCTGGTGGCGGGTATCCATATGGTCGGTGATGGCAATAGCATCCAGACCCTCCCATACAGCCTCCTGAACGCGGGTTGTCGGCCATACTGTTGCATCCGAGAAGACGGTATGCAGATGGAAATCACACTTCAATGTCTTGTATCCCTCAATATCGGGTACAATGATTTTGTTGGGCGTATAGGCCGAGGCGGCAGAGGCGGACAAGGCAACGCACAGAGTTACAATAATTTTTTTCATAATTAAATTATATTTCAGGTTTGTTCTACATTCTAATCGTAAAGGTACTTATTTTTTGAAAAACATTCTGTTTTTCTCCTACGAAATTTTCTTTTTTTTACTACTTTTGCAGCCGGAATGGCAAACAGAGAGCGGAAAATAGCATCTATCGGCTCGTTGCTACTGATACTCTTCACGTGGTATTGGTGCGGCGTGACGCTCTTCTCACACCAGCACGATATCGATGGTGTACTGGTCACCCACTCTCACCCCATTGCCGGCTCTTCCCACACCCACTCCGCATCCCAAATGCAGGCCATCTCCTTTCTGGCTATGTGGTTCGCATTGGCAGCATCCGTGGGGTTTGTACTGCGCAAATATGGTAGTTTCAAGGCATCTATAATCATCAATATCACCGAGCAGATCTCTTCTGCCGATGTGACCGCAAACGCTCTCCGAGCCCCGCCTGCAAGCCTTTTATAAAATCTTTGCACACCAAAGATCTCTACACCCCTTCAAAGGTGTGTGCCATTGTTGTAATCATTCATCAAGCGATGTATTACAGCAACGTTATACATATTTTATAAAAGGACTTAAATAAGAATGAAACGACTATTTATAACAATTATCGTTGTGCTATCGGCGTGTGCAGCAGCCCTGGCACAGCACCCTGAAAATCACGCCCACGGCGCAGGCGAGCAATGCGAGGCGACAATCCACGGACACGTTATCGACTCGCAAAGCGGACAACACATCCCCTACATTACCATCACCATTGACGGCACCACAATCGGCACCACCTCCGATGCCACGGGACACTACACCCTCTACCACGTACCGGTAGGTAAATTCAAGGTGTCAATTTCAGCAATAGGCTACCAAAGCCAGAGCAAAGTTATCGAAATCGAGTGTGGCTCGGATATTTCGCTCAACTTCGAGACCACCGAGAGTCAAATCGAGGTAGACGAGGTGGTTGTATCGGCCACACGCAACGAGACAAACAAAAAATACACCGCCACGGTGGTAAATATAGTATCGAAAAAACTCTTCGAAAACACCGCCTCGAGCAACCTGGCCGAGTCGATGAACTTCCAGGGAGGACTGCGTGTCGAGAACACCTGCACCAACTGCGGTGTGCCCCAGCTGCGCATCAACGGATTGGAGGGTCAATACTCGCAAATTCTGCTCGACAGCCGCCCGATATTCTCATCATTGGCTGCAGTCTACGGACTTGAGCAGTTACCCGTGGCGATGGTCGAGCGTGTGGAGGTCATTCGCGGTGGCGGCTCGGCACTCTTCGGCTCGAATGCCATTGGAGGTGTGGTGAACATCATCACCAAAGAGCCCCTGCGCAACTCGCTCGCACTCTCGCACACATCCCACATTATCGAGGACGGCACCCCCGACTTTAATACCGCACTTAATGGCTCATTTGTAAGCGAGAACCGCCGCTTGGGCGTGTACCTCTTTGGTCAGGTGCGCGAGCGTCACGCCTACGACCGCAACCTCGATGGCTTCACCGACATCCCGAAGCTCAACTCCGAGACCATCGGCTTCCG